>MNIY01000022.1 GCA_001919995.1 Ktedonobacter sp. 13_1_20CM_4_53_11 | reverse complement strand
AAACGTATGAAGCGCGGCTATACACTTGACGAGTACCGCGAAAAGATTCAACGCGTACGAGAATTATGGCCCAATATTACGCTCTCTACTGACGTGATCGTGGGTTTTTGTGGAGAGACCGAGCAAGAGTTCCAGCATACGCTTGACCTGCTCAAAGAGGTCCGCTTCGATGTGGTTCACGTCGCTGCCTATTCTGTTCGCCCTGGTACAGTCGCCGCCCGTTGGGATGACGACGTTCCACTGGCAGAAAAGAAGCGCAGGCTGCATGCCGTTGAAGAGGCACAATCCGCAATTGCCCTGGAAATAAACCAGCAGTATATTGGCAAAATTGAAGAGGTGCTAGTCGAAGAAGAAAACAGCACGCATGGACGCCAACAATGGAAAGGACGCAACCGGGCCAATAAACTGGTATTCTTTCCCCAGCCAGATGCACAGCAAGCAGCAAACAGCAGTATTCAAACAGGTGATCTGGTTAAGGTAAGAATCGAGCGCACGACTGCCTGGTCATTGCAGGGTTGCGCAGTTGCGGTATAATAGGCAGACTATCAACACGATGATGGAGGAGGCGTTTGATGACGCAAGCACAATCTTCTGAAGAAAAAGCACAACTGAAAGTTCAATGGACTCGCTTGGCTATTGATCAGGCATTGGCAAGCCAGTGGGAAGAGGCTGTCACAACCAATCGCAATATCCTGAATATCTTTCCAAACGACGCAGAGGCCTATAACCGCCTGGGAAAGGCCCTTAGCGAACTAGGCCGATATTCAGAAGCCAGGCAGGCCTATAACCAGACCTTGAAATACAGCCCGAACAACACCATAGCCAAAAAGAATTTAGATCGGCTCTCATTACTGCAGGAAGAACCAGAAACAACGCCTGCTGGCTTAGAACGCATTGATCCCCGCCTCTTCATCGAAGAAACTGGCAAAACAGGGACAACCGATTTGATCAACATCGCGCCAGCCTCTGTTCTTGCCAAGGTTGGAGTCGGCGACAAAGTACAGTTGTATGTCAGTGGTCACACCATTTTCGCTCGTATTGCGACAGGAGAAGACATCGGTCAGATAGAGCCCCGCCTTTCCAACCGCCTCATTAACTTCATGGAAGGTGGCAATCGCTATGCAGCGGCCATCCTGGCCATGGAACCTGGTCTCGTCCGTCTGATTATTCGCGAAGAATATCAACATCCCAGTATGTTCGGCAAAGTCAGCTTCCCATCACAGGGTGGAGGAGACATGATCCGCGCATATACCAAAGATACCATGGTACGCTATGACCGCGGCGATGATGAAGACGAACTGGGCAACGAAGACGAATATTACGATGGCGGAGATGAAAGCGACGAACTAACCGAAGTCGACTTCGAAGGCACTATCGAACCCGAAGAATAAAAGGAGCAACCAATGAACAAAACCAAAAAAGTAGCCTGGCACAAACACCTTGTGCGAGCAAAAAAGAACAAAGAAAAGCGCCTGGCGCAAAAGGCCAGTGGAGCCCCAACTTCCACAACAACAGCGCGGCGATAAACGCCGCGCTACCTTATTACTGGCTTGTGAAAGATGAGTAGCGCATCTTCCCCGACATCCTCAGCCTCGGTACGTAACATACTTACCTTGCTCGCCTCGCGCGATGCCCACCTGGCAGCAGGAGCAGGAGGGTTGGAACGTCGGGTCACTTGGTCCTGTCGTATGCGTGCACGTCTACCCGCCTTTGAAAGCGTGCATGGAGGGGAACTTGCTCTCCTCGCGCTCTCTCAGTTGCGCAGGCTCGATGAATCGCTCCCCCATCTTCTCAAAAGCCTGCAACAGGAGGGCGTAGCAGCGGTAGCCGTAGCGGCTCCATCTGTCGAAGCCCTTGGAGAAGAAGCCTGCACACTCGCGAACCAGCTCAACCTCCCCTTGATTGTCCTCCCATCATCAGCGTCACTTGAAGTGATTGAGCGCGAAGTGATCACCTTCGTAGTAAGTTTTCGTGGCGAGATCGAACGAAAAGCCACAGAAATCTCTCATCAACTCATGCAACTAAGCATCCAGGGGGCAGGGATACAGGGCATATGCGAACAACTTGCCAATCGTTGCAACAAATGGGTCGTCGTGCAGGATGCCGACCACCACACCCGTCTCCAGGCAGCTCCAGCTGATACCGGTATGCTCTTCCTGCCAGCACCGCTAGATGAAGAGCTTCTCTGGCAACAGGGTCTCACTCAGATTATTGCCCCCATTCTTTTACGTCACGAAGTTGTCGGTTATCTCTCATTGATCGGGAACGACGGCGATTTCGATTACCTGGAACGCATCATACTGGGACAGGTCGTGCCAATCCTCGCGCTGGAATTCGCGCGCGAAAAAGAGCGCAGCGACGTCGAGAGCCGCTATCAACTTGAAGCCTTCATGGACGTGCTGCAGGGTAACTATCAGCAGCCGGAAGAAATGCTGGTTCGCGCACGCCTGCTCGGCTTTGATCTCACTACATCGCAGATCGTCACCATCTTTGAGATCCACGACGCTGAGCCAGAATATCCATCTGGCAGTCCCCAGGCTCAATGGGGTAGAAGAGTTCGTGACGAACTTCTCCTGGCATGGCCTTCATGCTGGGTATTACACGAGGCCCGCCGTGTAACAGCCATACTTCCACTTGCCGCTGCTGACAACAATAGCCCTCACAGCGAAAGCGACATTGAAAACACTCTTGTTACTCGCCTGGAACGCCTACAAGCGCGTCTACAGCAAAACAAAAACACAGTATTACCAGTGTTTTCAATTGGCCTCGGGCGTACTGCAAAGAATGTACAGGCTATCCCTCAATCCTTTCGCCAGGCACAACAAGCCCTTGAGATTGGTAGGCGCCTCTTCGGGGAGAACAAGATCCACTCATTTGCCCACCTTGGCGTCTACCGTCTCCTCTTCCTGCTCGACGGACAGAGCGAACTCAACGATTTTTATCAAGAGACACTCGGCCCCTTGCTCAACGCCGATACCCGAAATGACGGTACCCTGCTCGACACACTCGAAGGATACTTTCACTGCAACGGGAATCTCAGCGAGACAGCCCGCATCATGCATTTACACCGCAACTCCTTGTTATACCGTCTGGGCAGAATAGAGGAGATATTGGGGCAGTCACTGGATGATCCCGAGCTGAGACTGTCGCTACAGATCGCCATGAAAATACGCCATCTGCTACCGTAACCTTTTTCTTGATCATGTGATCCTATAGCTGGTCGATTTGCCCACGTACCGTTCGTCAATATTGTAGAGACGCTACATTTCTTGCGGAAAAGACTACCAAAGGGAGGAGATACCAGTGCGTTATATGTTGCTAATCTATGGAAGTGAAGCGGATACTTCCGGGATGACCCCGGAGGAGCGCATCGCGCTGATGCAGGCTCATGCCGCATTTGCGAACGAAGCGCAGCAGCGCGGCCTCTTGACTGGTGGAGCACCACTGCAGTCAACCAGCACCGCGACAACCGTTCGTGTCCGCAACGGCAAAACGCTGATCACTGACGGTCCATTCGCCGAAACGAAGGAACAACTCGCGGGCACGTACGTCCTGAATTGTAAAGACCTTGATGAAGCAATTACGATGGCCACTAAGATTCCCGATGCGCTACATGGCTCCGTCGAAATCCGCCCGGTCCTGGAACTGTAACTCACGCTATGGACTGCATTCCCATTCTCTTACTGCGCCGTCGCTCTATGAACTTCGTTGCCCATTGGTACAAGAAGATGAACAGCGTGAGCCATAGCGCCCCGGAGAGATAGCCTGCCAGCACATCGCCGAGCCAGTGCTCGCCTTGAAACACCCGTGAATAGCCCATCAGCAGTATATTGAGCACGGCAAACACCTGGAAGGGTAGCAGCACCCAGTGATACTTCCACGTGCGTACGGGCCTGGTGAAACTCAAATACAGTAGTGAGCCGTAAAAGACCATCATGTGGCAGGCATGGCCGGAGGGAAAGCTATTATACAGCAGGGGAACATCGACATGAACCAACGTTGGCGAGGGACGCGGCCGCAACACATAATTCCCAATGATTGTATCGAGGCCATTGCCGACCCCCACCGTTAGCGCCACGAACGCTGCCTGCAAATACCACCCCATCAGTAGTATCGCGGCACATATAATGCCGAGAACGACCCCCGTAGGCGTCGGATTATTGAACGTACCGACAAAAACGAGTACTGAGATGACCCATGGCCAGTAGTGCACGTGTTGCACAGCCTGGCTGAATGTCACTTCAATCGGCCAGGGGCCAGGATGGTTACGCGTTAGCACCGAGGCAGTGATGAGCGTGACCAGGCCCATTACCCAGAGCGCAATAGCCACGCCTCTCCAGATGCGACTCTTTCTCTCATGGACATGGCCCGTCTCTCCTGCAGAGCTCCGTTTATGCGCATTCTGTAGCGAAGTTGAACTGTCCATTTATACTCCTCTCCATATCATGATTTCGGGATGATTACACGAGCCAGGGGCTCCCGCTATGTACTGTATGATCGCAGTATCTCTCCACTCACCCGCCATAAACACCTCTAAACATCAAGCATGGGAAAGAGCTCGCACATCCGGGCCAACATACAGAACCACCAGAATCAGCGCGGCGATGACCAGGCAGGTGATGGGTGCGATGCTGCTAACTAACCTGGGTTCCAGTAGTTCAAACGCCCCTATTCCCAGGCTGAGCAGCTCAAGGAGGGTGCATCGTTGGCGCGCCCATGGCTTGAGCGTCCATAATCCCCAGGCAATCACAGGCGACGCCAACGCTACGACCAATGCAACTCCCGCAGCAAAACCTGTAAAAATGGAGATACCGCTCACTATGACGGGGTGCCCCGGTGCCAAAAGTTCTGCGATCAGAATCAGGCTGAAATACAGCCCTGATAGACATTGAACAATCAAAAGAACGACAATGGCAATAATCTTAGGCCGGAGCCTGCCCGACAGCGTATCTTGCATATTCTCCCCTTTTCTCCTCTTCATAGAAACAACAGGAACGTTTGCAAGAGAAAGAACCCTCGGCGGGCACGCTTCGACCCATACCGTTCCACTCTTGTTTCTCATGTGAATGAGTATAGAAGCTCACGTAAAGTCTGTCATGATCCAAAAGCTCCACTTTTCACAGTGTCTCTCTACTACTTTGTAGCCATGAGATTGCGCTCTATATATGGGGAGGAGTAGACAACAATGACCCTCTCAATGCTACCCAGGTAGCATGACATCCCCCCCTTGTCCTCCTTACACTGACAGTATACAATGATTTATCTGAGCAATCAATTGAAAGGAAGGACTCATGCTCATCGCATCTTCCCAAAGCAGCAAACGCAAGAAGCATAAAAGGGCCCGCCTGGTAATTAACCCGAGGGACGGGCAGAATGTGACAAACATTACCGCTATGATCGCTGTGCTATCAGCTGCCGGTTGGAAAACCGATATTGCCCTGAAAGAGTATGGTGGACAGAGTGTGGAATTAGCTACTCGGGCAGCTGAAGAAGGGTACGACCTGGTGCTGGGTTATGGCGGCGATGGAACCTTGAATCAAGTGCTTAATGGTGCCATGAATGTCAAAGGATGCCGCAGCGTCCTTGGCGTTATTCCCGGCGGCACTGCTAATGTCTGGGCAACCGAAATTGGTGTGCCTCATGATCCGCTGAAAGCCGTTCTTGCCGTTCTTGAGAGCGAAGCACGCACAATAGATATTGGCTATGTCGAGGTGCAGGGACTATCATTGCCTGCAGTAGACCAGCACAATCAGGATGAGAAACTCGGTCAGAAAAGCCGGAAAGCAAAGAAGAAGGGCGCGAAACTAAAGGCGTTGCACCACTTCTTGCTCATGGCCGGTCTGGGTCTCGATGCCGCAATTATGGAACACTCTTCCGATGCCCTCAAGCACCGCTTTGGACCTTTAGCTGTGGGACTATCCGTTGTCGAAGAGCTGCCTGCACTACACCCTTTTCCGGTAGAGATACGGATAGGTGACTCCAGGCAGCATGGGAACCTGGTCTGGAAAGGCGAGGCCTTACAAATTGTTATAGGCAATACACGCAGCTACGCCAATCTCGTTCAGATCACGCCTGATGCCTATCTCGATGATGGGATGATCGATGTCTGCGTGATCAAGCCAGGCGACCCACTGACAGGCATAGAGCAGATCAGCTCGCTCTTGTTCCGGCACAAGCCTGATCACGTGACGACCGAGCACTTCCATGGCTCCAGTACCGTGATCAGTGTCCCGGCCTCAATCGAGCTCCAGTTGGACGGCAGCCCGATGCAGCTCAAAGACTATCTGAACAAAACGGATCGTCAAGCCCTTCGCAAGGCTAGCAATGATCAAGAGGTAATGGTCAATTACCGTTTTGCTGCCCTGCCCCGTGCCATTCAGATAGCAATCCCTAGCGCATATCATGGTGGCTTGTTTAGCCAACCGCCCGCGGAAGAACCGCACCCGGAGGCATCGCAGCAGAGAAACGGGCCTCATGGGCATGTCCAGGACCATCCAGGAGAGAGTGCGCAACGGGAATCGCCAGAGCGGATCAGTTCCTTATTGGAGCAAGGGCACCGTGTAACCGTGACGGGTGTGCTTCCACAGCCGGACGATGAACATCGCTACATTATCGCGGGTACAGTCCTGAAACGGAACGGCGGAGATAGCCAACCCGTTGCCGTACAGGTGATCGATCATGCGTGCATCCTTAGACATACGGGTGAGCAAGTTGCCCCTGCGGCTTTTCAGGATTTGCACGAAGGCGCCGCAATTGTTGTAGTGGGCAAGAAGAGTAAACGTAATGTCATTCTGGCAACGCACGTTCTAATCTAGGAGGAAGGCGATGGACTCAGAGTCAGAGACAATACGCGATAAATCGCTCGAGGCGGCGCTAGTCGTTGAAAAGGACATCAAACCCCTTGAAAAGTTGTTCATCAAATGCAAAGAGGACTGGATTCACCACCTGGCACAGGCACTTGCATTTAGCCTGCTGACGATCCTTGTGCCCATTACTGTCCTGCTCCTGGTCACCTTTGGCGCGATTTCGTGGTGGCTGGATGCGCCGACCCAGCACATGTTGACCATGCGGCTTGAAAACATCATGCCAGCGCCGTTTTCAGCGCCGGCAACGGAGATGTTCAGCAAAGCGTTCAATGCGTATTCTCATGCCTCGATCCTTGCAGAGTTCATTATAGTTGCGCTGGCGATTCTGTTCGGCTCCTTCTTCTTTTCCCTGCTGGAGTTGTGCTTCGATGTGATCTATCACCTCCAGCCACGCCCGATGCTTCGCAGGCATATCGTAGCGATTGGCATGCTCTTCTTGTTCATCGCGCTCACATCGATCCTCATCGTGGCGTCAGTTGCGCCAACTATTTTCCTGACGCTTCTGTTTCCCGTTCAAGTGAGCTCCATTCATAATAGTGTGTTTCTGGATATTTCCAGCTATATAGGCAGTATTGTCATCTCGCTAGTCCTGTTTCAGGCTATCTATGTCATGGTTCCCCACCGGCATATTACGTTCAGGACGCTCGGTCATCATATAGGCAAGAGTTGGCGTGGCGCGCTCGTTTCAACAGCAGTGATGCAGCTCTTCCTGGTGCTCTTTCCAATCTACGCCACACTCTTCATGAATAACTACATCGGAGAGGTCGGATTTGTACTGATTCTACTGCTATTCTTCTACATCTTCATGCTCATTCTGTTGCTGGGTGCTGAGATCAACGCGTTCTTCGCCGAGGGTATTCGTGTCCCCCAGAGCGACCTCATCACCGAGGCCAGCAAAGGAGGCTATCGAAACAGCACAGAACTGACACTTAAATTTCCAGGTACGAGCAACAATCCGTAGTGCATTTCCAATGAGGTTTGTTTCACTTGTTTCATTTGTTTCATTTGTTTCACTTGTTTCACTTGTTTCACTTGTATCGCTGTGGCACTTAAACGCTTTTCATACTTACTGAATTGGCCCTGGTACCTGCTTGCTGAGGACTGACGGAGAGGCAAGATCAACAGAGAACGGCCGCAAATGCAGTGCGAACTGAAATGGTTCGCAATGTAACTCGTACTGCGGCAGCACGCCAGGGCCACAACTTGCAGACCCTATGCCATTTTGGCGATAGTCCAGATGCCAGATGAGCTGGCCCGAATCGCTCAATTCATACTTGTGCCTAGCCTTTTCCAACTGGTCCACGGTATAGCGGTGGATACTAAAGTTCATTTCTGGCATCCCAATGGCGAGTAGCCCGATTCCTCGACTATTGGCCACACTTGTCCATTTCACCTCAGTGCGGTTGCCGTTCTCCTGGGGAAACGTATACGGGGTAAACAACCCGTCGACCGATTTCGTATACACACCCACCCGATTTGCCTGCCTGGTATCGGCATACGATTCACCCGGTCCACGACCATACCAGGTGACATATTCGAACTGTTTTGGAATGCGCAGTTCCAGGCCAATTCTGGGCAGCGTTTTGGGTCCGCCTTTCGCCGGGACACCTTTCACCGAGAGTATAACGTCACCAGTGCCATATACCGTATATTCATAGATACATGACACACCCCAACTCTTGATAGGCGGTGCAACACGTGCCGACACCTCCACTTTCACCGCTCGCCCTCCTTCGATGACCTCCCAAGAGACGCGGTCAATGCGATGTTTGAGCCAATGTAACCCAAACGACTTCCATTCCCCGGCGACATCGCCAAATCCGCGGTCATTGTCCGTTGTCGCCCGCCAGAATGCAAGACGTGGCCCCTCCTCAATCAGCTGTACCCCTTCATACAGCCAGGATGAGATCACGCCGTATACGGTATTGAAGCGCACTTCCACGGCCGGCCCTTGAATGACCAGGGACGTTTCCTCGACACGACACTGGAGTGTTGGCATTGATTGAAGCGCTCCAGGCCTTGCTGGACCTGCTGACGCCACCAGAAATTGTGCATTAGCGACTTCGTGCCCCCGTTTGGCCCAGCGCGTATCAAACGCCAGGGTAAAATCCATGTTGAGCCAGTAATCCCACCCGGTGGGGTCTTCGGGAAGGGCAAATGGTATCTGGACGGTTGTGAAGCCCTGTGCCGGAATGCCGGGCAGGTGCAACGCTCCTTGCTGGACGAGCATACCTTCCTTTGTTAAGGACCAGGAACAGGCTAAGTGGTTCAGCGTAATGAAGTCGTAACGGTTGTGGATGCGGACCAGTCCGCCGGCCACATCCAGCATCTCTACCTTCACCGGCTCGATGGTCTTTTTGTATTCGAGAAGCCCTGGTGAAGGCACACGGTCTGCGGAAACCAGGCCATCAATCACAAAGTTCCCATCATTGGGCTCGTCACCGAAATCGCCACCATACGCAAAGTATTCCTGGCCTTCGGCCGTCCGCTGGCGAATGCCGTGATCGCACCACTCCCAGACGCACCCACCCTGCAGTCGACGATACTTGTACATCGTATCCCAATATTCGGTCAAACCACCTGGACCATTGCCCATAGCGTGAGCGTATTCGCAAAGGATGTGCGGTTTCTCAAGGTCGGTTCGCTCTCCCAGTTTCACGAGATTCTCAATCGATGTGTACATCGTGCTAAAGACATCGGTCACTTTTGCTTCTCTATCGGCCTCGTAGTGAATGAGCCGGGTTGGATCGTGCATGCGAATCCAGGCAGCCATCGCCTCGTGATTGCGGCCAAAGAATGACTCGTTGCCAAGTGACCACATGATCACGCAGGCATGATTCTTATCACGCTCAACCATACGGGCGGCTCTTTCAACGTAGGCCGCCTCCCACTGAGGGTTGTCACTGGTCCATTGCGCGGCAGCCTTTGCGATGGCTGCAAGATTGCGCTCTCTGTTTGGGAGATCGTGCAGGAAGGTTTTTGGATCCACCGTGGCGGAGCCGAACCCGTGGCACTCCAGGTCGGCTTCGTCTATTACATACAGCCCGTATTCGTCACACAGGTCCAAAAACCGAGGGTCGTTGGGATAGTGCGAAGTCCGAACCGTATTGATGTTATGTTGCTTCATTAACACCACATCTTGCACCATGGCTGGGTAGGGCACGGCCTTGCCGAGGTCGGGGTGGTGATCGTGACGGTTCACACCTTTCAACT
>MNIY01000068.1 GCA_001919995.1 Ktedonobacter sp. 13_1_20CM_4_53_11 | reverse complement strand
CCGCAACTCCAGCCACCAGTACAGATTGTTGGTGGCGGGGGGGCAGTGGTGCTGAAATTGACAGTATCGAAGGTAGCTGTGCTCATCGTACCTGTACTCTGAGATGTCACGGCCAATCCTGCTAATGTTGGGCTGTTCAGACTCAGAGTAAAACATGTACCCGTAACATAGGACCAGTTCGCACCATCACTCGAAGTATAGGTGCAATAGATGTTGCTAGACCGGGCAATCATCAGGTAGGTCGGCGCAGTACCTGTAGGTCCGCTTACTATCTGGGTTTTAAGTCCCTGCGTCGGCCTGTACTGCACGACGATGCCGTTGCCTGGCGTCACGAAAGCGGCGTAGTAGGCCGAGTCCGCATTCGTGCCCTGTCGCAACATGACACCTGCTTTAGCCGAAGCGTTCGTATTGGTCTGTGTGAGGATATGCGCACTGATGCTGCCATTGGCTGCCAGCGATTGCCGCACGTAATGGAACTGGTCTGCATTGCCATTGATATCATTACCCGCACCTTTCAGCGTCCAGGTTCCTCCGCTGAGGGACTGATCCCCTACGAGCGCCGGGTTTCCTATATCACTACAACTCCAGCCGCCTGGACAGGGAGTCGGAGGTGCAGGAGGATTGGGGGGAGTGCCAGGTGACTGTATATTCACTGCGGCGTATGCGACCGTGTCCCGGATGCCCTGTGTGCCTGAGCTGAGAGCCATACCTTCCATGATGGCAGCTGGCATAGGCACATCCATTGTAGTGCCTGGGACGAGCGTGTAGGTACCGCCATCATTCGAAGTCGCGGCCTGGAACTGATCGCCGACTCGCTGAATCTCAAGATACAGCGGCAGCGATGCCGGGTTCGTTTGCGTCACAGTGGTAGTCGCGCCACCAAAGGCCTGGCGATATTGCACAACCAGCCTATTATTAGGTTGTAGAAAAATTGCATAATAGGGGGAAGCCGGATCGCTCGACTGGCGAACCATCAGCCCTGCCTGGGCCGATCCTCCTGTCGTTTGCTGCGATACTACTTTGGCGCTGACCTGCGAATCTCCGCTGACTTTCCGCGCCGTAAAGCGGAACTGGTCGGCAGTTCCTCCACTCCCCGCGCCCCCGGCGTTGACTCTCCAGGTATTGCCAGAGACAGTTTCCGATCCGGCCGGGGTGGGGTTGCCGATGTCCTGGCAGGACCACCCGCTGGGGCAATTGGGATCAGGAGGAGGGGGAGGCGGGGTGGTGGCAGGTAAGCACGGGACCAGCCCCGTCGATGACCAGGCTATTCGCATATGCCAATGCAGGAACGACTGCGCCAGGAGCACCATGTTGCCAAAGGTATTTGCCGGTCGCTGGGTCCAACGCGTTTACTGATCCCTTGTAGCCTCGTCCATTGATGATCATGTTTCCCCCACCCAGGAAAAGTTTGCCGTTCCCTAATGCTCCAGACGAGGCGCTCCCATCCCCGCACTGCGGGCAGGTGCCCCCAATCGCGACCTGCTGTGTCCATACAGGCCCGGCAGCCAGGTTGTTGCGGTTATACGCATAAGCCTTGCCATTCTTGTTGATCGCCACCACCAGTTGGTCCCCCACCGCATCATTGAATGGTAACGGAGTGGAACCAAAATCGGAATCAACCCCTTCTTGTGATGCTGGAACTGCCCAGGAAGACTTGAGGGTGAGGGTGCTCGCATCGAGGGCAACAATTGCCTCGGTAAGCGTTTGGGAGGGCTGGCTACGCGTTCCTGTGGTGACATAGATTGTGTTGGTGGCCGTGTCAAGGCTCGGACTGGTCCAGACCCCCCCACCAGATTGCCCTTGCGGGACAAAATTGAAGGTGTTGACAATCTGGTGCGTCTGTAAGTCCACTTTTAGCAACTGCCCTGGCACTAATGGGCAATCCCCTACGCTGGCTATACCGATGTAGGCAAAGCCATTGTAGATCAGAGGGCTGGCCCAGTTGTACCACCCTTTGGTGTTATCGCCAACGAACACTTTCCAAAGAACATTGCCTGTTGCCGCATCCAGGGCATACCAATTGGAATCGCCGCCGCCGACGTAGACCACACCATTCTCCACATCTGCTGACGAAGTAACCCCGGCTAATTGAGGATAGCAAGGCGCGGTAGTCTGACCCAGGAATGTCTTCCATTTCTGGGTGCCTGTTGCCGCGTCCAGAGCATACTCATATCCATCCCAGGAGCCTACATACACGGTGCCGCCAACCACAGTGGGGGAGGCTGCAATAGGGCCGCCAGTCTTGAATGCCCAGCCCAGCTTCAATTGTCCTGCATTGGCTGGGGAGAGGGTTGTATCACTGCTCGCACTACTGCGCTGGGGGTCGTGTAAATATGTTGGCCAGTCGCTACCTGCGGCTCTTGCCACTGTTAATTGATGAATTGCTTCTGCTGCTGCTCCTAACAAGGAGATTACAAGGAGTAGGAGGGCCAGCAGCCTCATCCCGTGCAAATTTGGTCGAAGAGTTTTTGCAATTTTTTGCTGTAAAAGTAAAATAGGAATCATATGATTGTCTCCTGAGATCTGTTTAGTTAAATATAGAGAGTTTGCTGTTCTTCGTGACGCCACTTTTCAGCATAAAGAAACAACTCGCGTATAGCGCGCAGGATCACCGCGGGCTTGGCCCCGGTGGCCTTGCCCGCCCGCCGCAGCAAATGTTGCACGCCCACCTCGGTGTAGGTATAACCAGCCCGTGCCAGTTTATAGATAATCTCCACGTTAATCATGGCGCCCCGCGTCTCTAAGCGCTGCGTCCGAAAGAACTCGGCCCGGAAGAGCTTAAAGGCACAATCAATATCGCGTACCTGGATGCCAAAGATAAAGCGCACCAACTGCTTCCAGCCCCAGGCACTGAGTTTCCTCATCCAGGTATCCTGGCGCTCTCTCCGGTACCCCAACACGGCACCATACTCGTCAATAAGGGGGAAAAAGCGCACCAGGTCGCGAATGTCAAACTGTCCATCGGCATCCATGAAGAAAGCCAGTTCTTTGGTCACCGACTTGAAGCCAGTGACCAGGGCTGTGCCATAGCCCTGGTTGACTGGATGATTGACGAGGCGGATCCGTCGGTCATAGGCCGCCAGGTGGGCCACGATGTCTGCGGTACGATCTTTGCTCCCATCATTGACCACGATCACTTCAAAATCGTGCATCCAGCTGCTCAGCGCCGCCATCACCGTACAGAGGGTCTGGCCGATGAGCGCTTCCTCGTTATAAGCTGGCAAGATCACAGATAAACTGCGTGGTGAAATAAAAAGGTGTGGATTTGATGGTGGGAGCGACATTTCGACCTCATAAGTTTTCGGAAAGACGCTGAAACGCATGCCCAGGTAGGAGACGGCGACGGAACCGGCGATGGCACAGACCTTGGCGACGTTGACCCAGAGGAAACTGGTGAGCGAGAAGGAGGTGAGCAGCGTGGTGGCCAGCCAGAGAAAGGCATCGTTGCAGAGGATGCCCAGGCTAGTCACAAGGGCGAAGCGTGCCAGCTGACCGTTGGTGACACTGGAGCGCTGCTGAAAGGTCCAGAGCTTGTTCCAACAGAAGCTATTGACGGCCCCGACCAGGTAGGCCAGAGAATTATAGATGACCAGCAGGCCATTATCCTGCGTCGGCAACCCCAGTATCAGCAAGTTAAAGACCAGCACATCCACGAAGGTATTCAGTCCCCCCACAATACAAAAGCGCAGTAATTGTAAAAGTGGACTCACCAGATGTTGTTTTACCGAGATGCTTTGTATCTCGATTCTCGATGAAATAGACACGATAGAATGAAACCCCTCAATACACGAACTTTAAACCATCTATAACATTTCCAAGATCAGCTTTTCTCCGAGAGAAAGTTCCATGATAAGATCAAGCAAACATAGTGTTCACTCATTAAATGCAAGTATGATGTGCAAACTTCAAAGATGGCGGAGCTGGCCGATCTGGCAAAGGTTGGCTCCCCAGTCGATGATAGAGAAGAATGCCATTGCTTTGTCGTATCACTAGAGTAAATTGGGACATGAAGGCCACACTATTCACATTGATGTGCTGAGCTACAGGATCATTGTGGTTATCGGGATTAACGAGTATCCATTCTACCGAGTTTGCTGGATTTTTTAAGGCTTGCAACCACAATTGACCTGATCCTTCGTAAATGATGCTCTTAAAGCTGCCCTTAAATTCAACTGGATCCACCTGGGTCGTGAACATATTTTCTAGGATTTTCCCTTCATCATAGTGTTCGGCTAGATACTCGACAATGTTTCGTTGGGCGATGCAAGCGTATTCGTATTGACCTTCCTGCAAAGAGATAATACCCTGAGAAGCGATCAAGAAACTCTGGACGAGAATCACAGCCGCAAGTAGAACTTGGCCTAGCGAACTGAAGTGTTTTAACGGGATACTGCTAGCTTCTTCTACCAATATTGATATAAAGAGTGCAGCAGGCAGCACCATTTGTGCTCCGTAGCGCACATTGTACATATACACTGATGCGCCTGGCGGATTAGCTCCTGGTATCCAAATAATGGCATTCCCGCTATAAAGAGATGCAAGATAAAAGGGAAGAGGCATTAAAAAGACTAAAGCCGCAAATGTAGTGGGTGTAAATCGATGGTGAAGAATAAACCAGATAAACCCGACGGCTGCAAGCGCAAGGAGAACTATGCCTATTGTCTGACTGGCATCAATCGTATAGAAGCGGATAGCTTGCCAGATGTTATGGTACGTAAACAATTTGCCTACTTTTAGTTGTGCAGCTTGCTGAGTCAGTGACGAATACGGCCCGTCCTGGAAGGACAAAGGGTCTCCAAAAATGATTTGGTTCCAGGCAAACCATAAGGCTATTCCTAAGCCACCAAGAACGCTGAACACAACGAGGTTAGCTTCAATGTGCAGCAGTTTCTGGCGTTTCATTAAGCCAACGAGAGGAATAAGGCAAAACACTCCTAAAAACAGTGCCCAGCCGTCATACCTGGCAATCGTTGCAAGGAAAGTACACCCTGCGATGAAGATTAGTTGTTTGAGTTCACCATCTTGAACCCAGCATAAAAAGTAGTAGCCTGCCGAAGCGAGGGCAGCCATACATACTGTCTCACTGAGAGGAGTGGACTGTAAATAGAGCACATTTGGATTAAAGATGAAAAGCAGTGTACCAATGAAACTAGCCCTGCTGCTCCGTGTTAATCTCCGCGCCGAGAGAAAGAGATAGATCGCTGCAATGACATAACAGGGCATCGACACGAAGCTGCCAGCCAGCCCGCTATACCATAAGAAGTTATTCCAGATAAACGGCCACATAAGTATATGTGGCAGCGGCAACCAGACTGTTCCTAACTGCGCCAATCCAGGAGTTGCACTGTCAAAAACGCTTCTGGCGCTTCTCATGTGTGACAATGCATCTCCGTAGAGCAATACCTCATGCTGCTGAAAGTAGTGCCGGCAGGCGACAACACTGGTAATACAGGCGGTGATAATGGTGGCCACAAGCCATAGGTCACGTACTTTAGACTGTTTCGCTACAGCTTGCGCCTGTTTCTGCTTACGTGAAATTGCAGGCACAAGCTGGGTTGATATGGCCTGGAGAGATATCGTGACCGATGAAATGGCATCGACGCTGCTTACTTTCCCAGGTAAAATCGGGATTGGCATCGTCGGTTCGTCTACTGAAGCGAGTGCTTCTGCCCGCAATGCAGCGACAGAAGAGGAATTTTTCCCTTTCAGGTGCAGCCCATGCACCGTCTTTTGCCAGTAATGTGGTTTCACCAGGAGCTCAAATAGCGCATAAAAGGCCGCTGTACTCATGAGTAACCAGTAGACGGGAATAAAGAGCGTCCAAAGCAAGAGATGGTACTGTTTCCGTCTCATGCATGCCAGCAGGTAGAGATAAACGTAGAAAAAGTTTCCGAAGATGAGGCAGAAGGCACCCAGGTACAGTATGGGCCATGGGAACAGAATGTGATAGGTATTTATCACCGAGCGTCCAAAGGCGATGTAGATGCCTAACAGCACCCACATCAAGGGATTGATGAACAGCACAGCCGTTCCACTTCCGATTACCACCTGATAGGTGAACAGATCGTACAGGCGTCCTTTGCGAAAATCCTCTACTGGATTGCGCATATGTACGAGATAGGTCTGCATGTAGCCCTTGATCCAGCGCGAGCGCTGGCGCAACCAGTTCTTCACCTGCGAGTTGGCCTCTTCCAGCGTCGTCGAGTCAAGGATGACCGTACTCATGCGATAGCGTTTCAAGCGCAAGCCCAGGTCACAATCCTCCGTCACATTGTAGGCGTCCCACCCCCCTAAGGCGCGCAGCGCCGCTGTACGAAAATGATTCGAGGTGCCTCCAAGAGGGAGAGAGAACCCTGCCAACTGCAGGCCGGGCAAAATCAAGTCAAACCAGGCAGAATACTCGGCGGTGAACCAGCGCGTGAGCAGGTTCTGCCGAATATTGTAGAAGTTGAGTTTGGCCTGCACGCAGACCACCTCCGACCCATGACCGGCAAAGGTGAGGACCGCCTTTTTGAGTTGCAATGGATCAGGAATGTCTTCGGCATCATAGATCACCACAAAAGATCCTCTGGCATGCATTAAGCCGTAATTGCAGGCGCGCGGCTTGGTACGCGGCTTGCCATCGGGTACCACCAGGATCTGAAAATGCGGCGGTAGGGAGAGCGACCGGATGGCATTGCGCGTTTCGGCATCGTTGGCTTCCGTGAGAAAAAGGATCTGCAGTTTCTCAGGAGGATAGTCCAACGACTGCATCGCCTGGACAAATTGAGGCACCACCTGCGCTTCCCGGTAGAGCGGACAGAGGATCGTGTACATGGGCCAGTTGGCATTTTTCAAGGTATGCACGATCGCATCGTCGATATGTTCTTCCGGCGAGTTGCGAAAGGTCCGGGCCGCCATCCCCAGGTTCAGGATGAGATTGAAGGTGTACATGACCGTGATCACCCCGATTACGATCGTGAGCATCTCCAGCCGGAATACCAGCACCCCGATCATCCAGAGCAGCCCGATGACACATAGTGTCACGACCTGCCTGCGGGTGAACGTCTGCAAGGCGGAAAGTTTCGGTCGAAAAGGAGCAAAGGTGGCCACCTCTTTCTCACCAACTTTCACGACCTTTGTTGCTTCTTGAATATAGTCGTTGATCTCTTTTGTATCATCATTGAGTACATCATGCTTGGCCTGCTTGGCAAGCCAATTGGCATAATATTTCACCTGCTCGCGACTATGAGGGTCAGCATGAGCAGGGTGGACATCATGTATTGAGATCGCCGGTGTATTGTATATAGTAGTTTCCGGTACCTTGGGAAATGATGCTCCCGGCACCCTAAATTGTGGTGATCTATTCCCATTCGTTGCATAAGTCCCAGGCATGAGGTAGTGATCATCTTGCTGTGTCTTAAAATCCTGTGGCACGATTACTTCTTTCTTTCTCTCTATGCTTGCAGGGTCTTGTATTATGTAAAATAGTGGCAGCTTATAGACCATTCACATTGAAATCTTCAGAGTTGTCCCAACCCCAGAAGAAGCTGCCGAGTACATGCTGATCGGCAATGATGTTGCAGGTGTAAACAAGAGATAACATATACATTGAAATAAACATATTTTTCGGCGTTTTCCTCATTTTTTAGCAAATAAGTAAGCTTTCGATGTTTGGCTCAAAAAAAAACCCCGCATGCAATATAACCAAACCTTTGATGATTTTCCCGTCTTTGGCTATCAATGCTGCCAGGTTTATGAGAGATTTACACATCTGCAACACACCACCAAGAAGTACCTCTGAAGTACCTGGTCTTTGCAAGGGATGTATCAACATTGGGGAGTGCGCGAATTGAGGATCAGTTGTGAGGTGATAGATAGAAGAATCAAGTGACGAAAGTAAAATAAACCAAATTGTAGCTACCTGCCGACCCTCTCCTACCAACGTCATTGTTGGTTGGGCGGGTCAGAGGACGCCAGTGACCTGCCAACAGTATACCTGACCACAACCACCTGTGCAAGATTACCTGAGCATTGTTCACCCGATCTTTTTCGCCAGTGGCAGTGCCTGTCGTATCAGGTCAGCAGCCAGTTCAAAAGAGTAGAGACTCGTGTTGATGAGCAGGTGATACAGACCTGGATCGTGTCCATCAGCACCGTAATAGTAGCGTAAGTACATGTCGTGTTCGTGATCGCGCTGTTCAATCAGATCCGCTGCATGTGCATGATCGAGCTTATGACTCTTCATGATATTTTCTATGCGAAAGTCAAGAGGGGCAAAGATATAGATATGCATGGTACGCGGCATGTTATGCAGCAGGAATTGCGCGCCGCGGCCAACGATGACCACATTGCCTTCTGTAGCCAGTTCCAGCACCACCTTTTGCGTCAAGTGGAAATAGGCCGCCTCTTTTGTCTGTGATAACTCTTTGCCCTGCCCGTAGAGTGTACTGTAATTGACTACAAAGGGGTTGCCCAGTTGCATAGCCTCGAGGATATGTCCAACGGTGCCGGATGTTTGTTCGTCTTGATGCGCGACCTGTTCGGCCTCCACGCCTAGTCGTCGTGCAACCTCGTCAATGATCTCGCGATCAATGTAATTGAGGCCGCTTTTCTGGGCTGTGATGCGTCCGACCTCAGAGCCCCCGCTGCCGAACTGGCGAGAAATCGTCACGACCACGCTGTCCTCTGGCGGGATGCCTGAAGGCATCTCCTCAATAACCCAGCTTGTCTCGGGGAGTACTCGTGTTGCCAGGGGCTGCTCGCTCTGGGGCTGTTTCTGCTGGCCTCGTGCTCGGAATAGTTGCACCATCAACAACCCTTCTGATGTCGTGAACGTCTGTTTTATCGTGTTTCATCGTACAACGTGACACGATGCAAGTGCAAGCCACCTATATATAAAGTGGAAGGCGCAAAATAGTGAAGCAGTTGACACACATAGCCAGGATGATACTAAATATCTATGGATGTTTGTCTGTAGAGGTTTCATGAGAGGGCTTCATGAGAGGGCTTCATGCGCACACTTAATCTTCACCAACTTGCCACATTTCAGGTAGTCGCAAAACACTGTAGTTATGTCCGTGCAGCTGAAGAACTGCATTTTAGCCAGCCTGCCGTCTCAGCCCAGATTCGCCAGCTTGAAGAAACCCTGGGCGTCAAACTATTTGAACAGATAGGCCGCAGGACGCACCTCACACAGGCCGGAGATGAACTCTATCACTACAGTCAGAAGATTTTTGCCGTCATCGATGAAGCCCTGGAGACCATGGAGGAACTGCGCGGCCCTGACCATGGTCGCCTGCGCGTTGGAGCGGATACGACGGTTGGAACCTATGTCATTCCTGGTCTGCTTGGAAAGTTTCACCAGAGCTATCCCGAGGTTGAAATATCGCTCGATGTCGTGAATCGTGCCGCTCTGGTGGAGAGAATCATGAGCAACGAGATCGACATAGCCATCGTGGGCAGAGTGCCGGATGATGTTCCTGTCGTCATCGAACCGTTCGCGCCCAACGAGCTGGTGCTTGTTGCCTCGCCCTATCATCGGCTGGCCGGACGCGCGAACGTGCCACTGTCAGAACTGGCGAAGGAACATTTCCTCATGCGTGAAGTTGGTTCTGGCACGCGCGCTGCCCTCGAGCTCATTCTGCAAGAGGCCGAAGTGCCGTTACATGTGAGTATGCATATGGGGAACAATAGCGCCATCAAACAGGGCGTAGCTGCCGGTCTCGGTATCGCACTTATTTCGCGCGTCGCCCTCGACATGGAACTGGAGACCAACCGCCTGGTGATTCTCGACGTCGAAGGGTTTCCCATCATGCGCCAATGGCGTATCGTCCATCTCAAAGACAAGCATCTTTCGGCTACGGCTCTGGCCTTCAAATCATTCTTATTAGAACACGCGGACCACCGCCTGCGCAGAAAAGAGCAATTGTGATGGATACCAGCGAGATTCAACGGTTGGTGATTGCCCGCCATTTATTGGAGCAATAGAAAGTTTAGCAAGGAGACACCGATGCAATTTGGTCGCTGCTACGAAGAATTTGAGGTCGGCGCCCTGTACAAACACTGGCCTGGCCGCACCATTACCGAATACGACGACACCCTTTTCTGCATGCTTACTATGAACCACAATCCCCTGCACATTGACGCGAACTATGCCGAGAACACGCGTTATAAACAGCGCCTGGTGGCTGGCCCGCTCATTTTCAGTATCGCCCTTGGGATGTCCGTCGCCGATGTGAGTGGGAACGCCGTCGCCAACCTCGAATTTGAGAACGTCAAGCACCTCGGCCCCACCTTTCACGGGGACACCATCTACGCTGAAACAAAGGTATTGGATAAAAAACTGACCAGTAGCAATCCAAATATTGGTATTGTGACGGTCGAGACTATCGCCTACAACCAGCGCGGTGAAACCATACTCTCGTTCACACGCCGCGTGATGATTCCCAACAAAGCATACTATGCAGAGCAACAGCGGCCGTGGGAAGAGAAAATGGCGAAAGCTCGCAAACGAGCAGGCGGGAAAGAGCTATGATAAGTGCTCACGATGAGAGGAAGATACGATGCGCTTGAGACGATCTGAATTATCAACGCCGGCCAGTAATGAACGTATGATGGAGAAGGCCGCCGCTAGCAGCGCCGACCTGGTTTTTCTCGACCTGGAAGATTCCGTTGCGCCCAATGAAAAGGTGGGAGCAAGAGCAAAGGTCATCCATGCGCTCAAAACGCTGGGCTGGGGGAAGAAAACACGCGCCGTGCGTATCAACGATCTGGAGACTGAATACGCCTACCAGGATATCATCTCCATTGTTGAAGAGGCTGGCGACTCTTTTGACATAATCATAGTGCCTAAAGTAAAGTCGGCAAAGGATGTCTGGTGGGTCGATGTGTTGCTCACGCAAATAGAGAAGCGTTTGCATCGGACGCGACGCATCGGTATCGAAGTGCTGATTGAAGAGGTGGAGGCTATGATCAACGTCGAGGAAATAGCGCGTTCGAGCCCTCGTTTAGAGGCATTAATTTTTGGCCCGGCTGACTATAGCGCATCGCAAGGCATGGACAGAAACGTGATTGAAGGCGACGTTGCTGCCTACCCTGGCGACCCCTGGCACTACGCGCGGAACAAGATTGCCATTGCCGCCCGAGCCGCAGGCATCGATGCCATCGATGGTGCCTTTCCAGACTACAAAAACCTCGACGGCTATCGCAGGGAATGTACGCGTTCAAAAACGCTTGGCTTCGTGGGGAAATGGGCTATTCACCCCGGCCAGATCGATGTCGCTAACCAGGTCTACGCGCCATCACAGGAGGAGGTCGATTACGCACGCAAGCTGGATGCGCTCTACAACGAAGCACAGGAGAAAGGGCTGGGCGCGGTCGCATTCGAGGGGAGGATGATCGATGTAGCGCTTGTGAGGAGTGCGAGGAACACTTTGGAAAAGGCGGAGTTGATTGGAATGTAGCCGTACTAAAGCCCTCTGCAACACTATTGTTACGAAACCACCATTCTCCCCCAAATCGTTGCGCTTCAGGACGCAATAGCGTATAATTGTCACTCATATGGAGGAGACAAATATGCCCAGATTGGCCCTGCACTTGCTCGGTTCGCCTCGTATAGAGTGCGATGGCACCCCTATCGAAATCGATACTCGTAAGGCGGTCGCGCTGATTGCGTATCTCGTGGTTACGGGACAACGTCATGGGCGCGATATCCTGGCAACGTTGCTCTGGCCAGAATACGACCAGCCTCATGCTCGTGGGGCGCTGCGGCGTACACTTTCCACCCTCAATAAGGCTCTCGCCGGCGATTGCCTGGATATTGGTCGGGAAACGGTCGGTGTGGCTGCAGATGCCAATTTGTGGGTGGATGTCAACGATTTCAACCATTACCTGGGTGAGTGCCGCACGCATGGGCACCAGGCAGGGGAGGTATGTACTGCCTGCCTGCTGCCGCTCAGCCGGGCGGTAACCCTCTACCATGATGATTTTCTGGCAGGCTTCAGCCTGCGCGACAGTCCCTCTTTCGATGACTGGCAGTTCCTGCAGGCCGATATCCTGCGCCGTGAGTTGGCCAGCGCGTTAGAACGGCTTGTCCAATGCCACACTGCCCTTGGAGAGTTCGACATAGCGATTACCTATGCGCGCCGCTGGCTATCGCTTGATCGATTGCACGAACCTGCGCATCGTCAACTTATGCTGCTGTATGCCTGGCATAGCCTGCGCACCGCCTCCTTGCACCAGTATCGCGAGTGCGTGCAGGTACTTGACCAGGAACTGGGTGTGGCTCCCCTGGAGGCGACAACCCGGTTGTATCGGGAGATCAAAGAGAACCGCGTGCCCCCTCCCCCTGAAAAACTGCCAAAACCTGCCCTTGCCAGAGAGGATAGAAAACCCTATAGCGAGACAACAGCGATGCCCTCTCGTAACTCGTCTCTATCCTCTTCGTCTTCTTCGTCCTCTTTGTCCTCCACGACAAAAATTCCCGTGGCAAATGCTGAATATCCCCTGGTGGGACGGTCGGCGGAACAATCTGCACTGTTTGAAGCCTATAGCTCTATCAATGGTGGCGGGCGGATCATCATACTGGAGGGAGAGGCGGGTATCGGCAAGACGCGCCTGGCCGAGGAATTTCTCGATAGCGTTCAGGAGAGAGGTGCGGTCGTCCTCGCCACGCGCTGTTATGAAGGCGAGACACATCTCGCCTATGGTCCGGTCATCGCGCTGCTACGCTCTGCTATTGCTCAAAAAGGCGACCTCAACCATCTGGATGAGCTGCCGGTAGCATGGCGCAGTGAAGTTTCGCGCCTGCTGCCTGAAATCGCTATACAGCAGCCAGAGGTACCTGTGCCCCCGCCTCTCGACAGCCCGGGAGCACAGAGTCGCTTTTTTGAAGGACTCTACCAGGTGCTGTTGTCTCTGTGTCGCCGCCCTGGTTCAACACCGGGCGTCATCTTGTTTGATGATGTGCACTGGGCTGATAGCGCCTCTCTCGAGCTTTTGAGCTATATAGTGCGGAGGCTGCGTGAACAGCCAATCTGCCTGGTCTTTACCTGGCGAGGCAAGCATGCAATGAGAGATGCGCGTTTGCTCCAGGTGCTGAATGAAGCGCAGCGCTCAGGTAAAGTCACGATTATCGCATTGACGCGCCTGGACCAGGCTTCTGTCCGGGAATTGGTGCGCTCTGTCTTAGTAAATGGTACAGAGCTGACTGCTGGCCTTGTCGATCGCTTGTATGGCGAGACAGAGGGCCTTCCTTTCTTCCTGTTGGAATACCTGAATGCTATGGCGAAAGGTCAACTGGCGACCGGGGATGGGGATGTTGATTGGTCGCTGCCGGGAGGAGTGCGCGATCTCCTGCAATCTCGCCTCAGCGGGGTGAGTGAAATTGGCTGGCAATTGCTCAATACCGCTGCCGTCATCGGGCGGTCGTTCGACTACGATACCTTACGTGAAGCAAGTGGGCGTAGCGAGGAAGAGACGGTCAGCGCCCTGGAAGCGCTGATTGACCAGGGGTTGGTGGAGGAAGTACAGCAGAGCGCGAGCGATTACGCATTAACCTACGACTTTAGTCACGAGAAACTACGCGCCCTGGTATACGAGGAGACCAGCCTGGCCAGGCGCAGACTCTTGCATCGCCGTATCGCGGATGTACTCGCCGGCCATGCACGCGGCCCTCGTAAAGTCGATGCGCTCGCCGGTCAGATCGCGCACCATTATCAATTAGCAGGAAATGAGCCGCAGGCAGCAGAATATTTTCGCCTGGCCGGTGAATACGCGCGCAGCCTGTACGCGAATGCGGAGGCGCTGGCCCATTTTCGCGTGGCTCTGGCATTGGGTCATCCTGATACTGCCGCTCTGCACGAGGCTATCGGTGATCTCTCTACGCTGCTCGGGGAATATGCCTCCGCGCTGAAGAGCTATGAAACTGCTGCAGCGCTCTGTGATGCTGAGGCCCTTGCGCGAGTGGAGCACAAGTTAGGCACCGTGTATGAGCGCCGAGGAGCGTGGGAGCAGGCCGAAAGTCATTACGAAGCCGCCCTGCGGGTGCTTGGTGAGGCAGGCTCTGTCAACGAACGCGCCAAACTCTATGCTGATTGGAGCCTGACGGCCTACCGGCAGGGACAGATCGGCAAAGCGCTGGAACTGGCTCGCCAGGCATTGAACCTGGCTGAAACCGCCCATGATACTCTTGCGTTGGCACAGGTTCATAACATTCTGGGTATTCTCGCCAGCAAACAGGGAGACCTGGAGGAAGCTCGCCGTCACCTGGAAGAGAGTCTTAGACTGGCTGAAGATTTACACGAGCCGGGAATCTACGCCGCTGCTCTCAATAATCTTGCTCAGGCCTGTAACGCCGAAGGAGAGATTGATCGCGCTATCGCCCTTACTGAAAAAGCCCTGGCGCTAAGCCACTCGCAGGGGGACCGCCCTCACGAGGCCGCGCTCCACAGCAAAATGGCCGATCTTCTTCATGCTCAGGATAGGTCAGAGGCTGCGATGGCGCATCTCAAGCAGGCAGTGAGTATCTATGCAGAGATTGGTGTGGAGGCAGAAACCGTGCAGCCGGAGATCTGGAAGCTCTCCGAATGGTAACTGTCTCTAGCATAGAATATGTACACATGCTAAGATAGGCTCTCGCTCAGAGCGGTCCTGGCGGCAAAGTAACCGCACATACCATGTACAGCCCCTCCTGGGGGAGTAGATGATGAGCACAAATAGAGCCCTTTGCACGGCGTGGTATAAGGATTTACCCTTATGGTGGGTCGCGTGTAGAATTGCCAGAGATCCTGGATGCCTCCATTGATATCCCCGCCGATATAATTCGCGTTGTACTGCTCAAGTTCGATGGGTGATATGACGTGGCGCGCCAGGATACTATCGCGGAAGCCCGGTGCGAAGCGTTCAATCTGCGCCTCAATGCGTTCGGCCATATCAAAAGACGAGGCGTTGGGGACATGACAGTATGCCCAGGCGGTATGCTTTCCGGCCGGGGCGCGCGTCGCATCGAAGAGGCTCTGCTGCGCCAGCACCACAAACGGCCTTTCGGGATGTTTTCCCTGCCAGACCTCTGCCTCTGCACTGGCAATCTCAGGCAAGGTGCCCCCGACATGTACCGTCCCGGCGCGAGAGCATTCGGGAGCCTTCCACGGGATAGGCCCGTCAAGTGCGTAATCGACCTTGAACACGCCTGGTCCATAGCGGTAACGTTGGAGCTGGTGCTGGTATCCGGCAGGAAGACGAGGACCCGCGATATGCAGGAGCTGGCGAGGGGTAACATCGCAGAGGATGGCCCGTGCGGGAGGGAGTATATCAAGCGACTTGATCTCTGTATCGGTGACGATCTCACCGCCCATTGTGCGCAGGTAGGAGGCCATGGCATCGACGATATGCTGCGAGCCCCCACGGGGTATGGGCCAGCCGACCGCGTGGCCGAGGATGCTCAGTACCAGCCCAAAGCCAGCGCTTGGCGATTGCTCAAGACGCAGCATCGAGTGCGCGCTCACTCCCGCGAAGATAGCGCGGGCGCGTTCGCCTTTAAATAGACTCTCCGCCAGGCCGCGTGCTGAGCGTATGGCGCGCAAGCCAAAGCGGGAGAGGATATAGGGATGGCGTAGAAGGGATTGCGGCCGCAGGGGACCAAGAAAAGCATCCGATAGGATATCCCAGTTGGCGACAAAAGGCTCCATGAGTTTGCGGTATCTATCTGCATCGGGTCCAAGCGTCGTGCCCGTCTCTGCTATCGAGCGGTCAAGTACCACAGCTGGCCCATCGTCAAGTGGATGCGCCAGCGGAACCGTTGGTTGTATCCATTCCAGGCCATATTGCTCGAGTGGTAGCGAGCGGAAGAACGGGGAACTCATCCCAAGGGGATGTATCGCCGAACAGACATCGTGGACGAAGCCGGGGAGCGTCAGTTCTTTTGAACGTGAGCCGCCCCCGATGGTGTCTTTAGCTTCGTACACGATGACCGATTTTCCAGCACGAGCTATGGTAATAGCAGCTGCGAGACCGTTTGGCCCGGCGCCAATTACGATTGCATCATAGGCGCGCTGTATAGCCATATATCAACCAGCTCTTTTCTATTTTTCAGCTCTTTTTCCCTCTTATCCAGCGGGTAGGTGCTGTCATAGTATACATCACTGTGCGCATTGCTGCATTGTGCCAGATGTTTTTTGACTGCGACCACTGCAACCTGGGATCAATACACGTCACCTGCATCTCGACTGGCGCATCTCTTTGAAAGAAGGCCGCCAGGGATTTCAGCGTGTGCTGCCAGAAAACATTTTCCTGCTTATGCCCACCAAAACGCAAGCCAATTTCGTAAATCGGATCGTTGGCGCGCATTAAGACCTGGGCCTCTACCACAATATAGTCGTCCACTTCGTTCGCGCTAAAGGTTATCCAACCGGCAAACACATGTCCTTGTGGTGTCATCAGGGTGAAGGATTCTTCATCGGCATAGAGCACAAGCACACCGGTGGAGAGCCTGATCCCGCCAGGCATAGAGAGACTCAAAAGCGCAACTTCGCCGGGAGCGATACCGGTTAATGGTCCATAGAAACGGTTCCCGGTCGGCCAGAACTGAGGAAAGTTCACCTTCCAGGTCTTGATGATTTCTTTCGCGGTCAAAGGGGGTACACCCTCCCCCTCATCTGCCTTCAGGCGAATACGGTAGATTTTCTGCCACATCTGGCCGAAACCCTGCAGTGGACCAACTACCTGTCGCCCATCTACGTTCAGATTCAGTGCGCCGCTGGGTATGTTAGTTACTTTCAAACTCGAACCACTCGACGACCAGTACGCGGCATCGCGTGGCTGCTCTTCGTTCGTTGGTGGGGGGGAAGTGGACATGATGTTTTTCCTCCTGGTAGCTTTAATACTGAACCAACAAGGGATGTCAGGGAAGACATTTTACCTATGCTGCTGACAGAGCAGCGCTTTCATTCTCATAAATCTTGATAGCGTCGCTTAAACGAGTCAGTTCAAAGATATGCCGGTAATGCTCGCTCAAACCGAAGGCATACATACGTTGTTTCTGGCGATTGATGCGGATCAGCAGCGTAACCAGCAGCCCTATACCGCTACTGTTCATATACTCCAGCCCCGCAAAATTTAAGATGATGGTGCGAGTGGTTGGAGTATTGGCCTCGGCATAGGCCTCCATCAGTACATTTTCCGCGAATGCCGAGACATCGCCATGAATATCTATGATACTGGTTGTTGGATTGACCCGGCGAACATTCATCATTACATTGGCTTGCGGCATAAAGAGTCCCTCCTTACTCTGGTGAAGATGTGATAGAAGCCCGGCCTTCTTCGGCCAGCGCACTTTTTTCATCCGGAAAAACACTCATGAAATCGACCAGGCGCGTGATCTGGAAGATCTCTACATAATGGTCACTCAGGCCACAGGCCAGTAGGCGCCGTTTCGACTTACGCGCCCGCGCCAGCAGGCTGACGATCAAGGCGATGCCGGTACTATTGATATAGTCCACATCGCTGAAGTTGAGCAAGATAACTTCCGCTCTCCGGCTTTCTGCTTCAGCATAGGCCTTATTGAGCACATCCTCCGCAAAAGCGTTAATTTCTCCATGCAGATCTATGATGGCGACACGTGGTTGGTGGCGTACCTGCGCCTCAAGACTTTTTGCTGCCATAGTTGTCTCCTTCCAGGTACAAAATCAATTCAAGTGTATGGTGGTGTTCATCACTGATGACATGTACATCGTCTACGAGGTTCTTTATCAGGAATAATCCCCAACCGCGCGGCGATTGCAGTTCAGCAAGCTTGGCTTCGAGGTCTGGTGTATGTGGTTCAGCAATGGGTTTCCCATTGCCCTGGTCTCTAATGCGTACCATGAGGGTAGCCTGCGAAACCAGTACCTGGATAGTAACCGGCTTGTCAGGCTGGTATTTGTTGCCATGCTCCATCGCGTTCATCGTTGCTTCGGCTACGGCGGTCTTGAGCTTCTCCAGTCGCCTCTCGGGCAAATTAAGTGCCCGGACCGCCTGGCCGACCTGTTCCATCGCCTGGCGTTCATTACCAGGTTCACTGGCAATGCTCATTTCGGTCAGCACGCGCCAATCGCTGTCGCCGGGCTTTTCGTCGATGTGAGGGGTGGACATCGTAATGATCTCACTTTCTCCACTGCTCTCAGACCTTCGCAGCGTCACCAGGGTTACATCATCTTCCTGCTCCCATTCGCTCCCGGTAAATTCCGCCAGTTGACCTAATAGGAGATCGATCACTGGCATATTACCCTTGTATTCACCGAGCAAGGCCATCAGCCGTGGAAAACCAAACATATCACGCTTTGTATTGTGAGCCTCTACAAGACCATCACTATATAAAAGCACGCTGTCTCCAGGAGCAAGAATCGCTTCTTTTTCCTCATATGCCATACCCGGCATCAGTCCCAGGGGCATCCCCGTAGCACGCAGCTCTGAGATGCCTCCTTTATGGCGCCAGTACGGAAGGTCATGGCCAGCATTGGCATATTGTAGCTGTCCACTGAGAGGGTCGAGGATGGCGTAGAGGCAGGTGACAAACATATTGGGTGGAATGTCGGGATGCAGCAGGTCATTGGTCTGCTCCAGCACTTTTCCGGGTGAGAGAGCCCCATAAGCGTTGGAGCGCAGAATGCTGCGCGTTGTCGCCATCACCAGGGCGGCCGGTACTCCTTTATCAGTGACATCTCCAATGAGGATACCCAGTCTACCATCTTCAAAGTAAAGGAAGTCATAGAAGTCGCCACCCACAGCCCTGGCCGGTTGGTAGTAACTCTCCAAATGCCAACCTGGCAGCGATGGTAATTCTTGTGGCAACAATGTTTTTTGGATCAAGCGAGCAACGCGCAGTTCCTGCTCGATGCGTTCGCGTTCAAGCGCCTGAGACCGTTGCTCGCGTACCAGCTGGGCTACCCGTAATGCTGGCGCTGCTTGCGTCGCGAGATCATTGAGCAGTGTCCGATCGTAGGTGGAGTAGTCCTGCTCACTCATGCGAGGGCCAAGATTGAGCAGCCCAACTAATTCACCCTGGCTGATCAGCGGAATGACCACCTTGATGCCGGCCAGCTTGATTGCGCGCAGAGCAGGAGAGTCGAGATGCAATTTGTCGATCTCTGTTGCCCCTGGCGAACTCAAGAAGTACGCTACAATCGGGTCATTGGGTGCGATATCAATAGGTGAGGTCTCAACCTTGGAAGACCTTTTCTCGCTTGTTTTCTGTATCGCCAGGTCTTCTCGCTTGGCCCGCCCCGAACGCATTTTTTGAAAACGCTGCATTATTGTTACCATATGAACTCCCCTCTCAGGGCACCCTCGTTCCCTTCAGTCTACTCTAATATTCGTCACTTCCTATTAAGGTGTCCAACCTTGCAGGTGCGGCAGCTTTTCGCTTGTCTCTATAGACTAGTATAATAGCTAACTGTCTCCTAAACGTTACGAAAAGCGTTACGAAAAAATGTGAAATTGATTGTTGCCAGCATGACAAAGTCTTCAATATCTATTGTACCATCAATTGCGAGAAATACTATCGCCTTGTTCATTCTTCCGCCAGTTGCTTCAGAGGAGCCTCTCACATGCTCTTTACACGCTTCTTAGGCTCTGCCTCAGCCTCCCGGTGCAGCGCTACCCCACCTGCAACGAGGAGAATGCCAGCAATCTCTACCAATGTCGGTATCTAACGCAGGACAAGAATTCCGATGAGAGCGGCAGATGCTGGTAGTAAGGAGAGCAAAAGCGCAAACGTCGCTCGTGGCAACCGCGCCATGGCGAGCTGATCGCTCACATACGGAATGACCGAAGAGCAAATGCCAACGCCAATGCCTGCGAGCAACAGGAGCGGCTGTGCCATCGCGGGCAACGCACCGGTGATTCCAATAGGCGTAATAGTGACGAGCGCGACGAGCATCGCCGCTCCAAGCCGGTCAATCCCTGCAGCGCCGCCATCCTGGGCAATACGATGACCGAGCACCACATACAGCATGAAGAAGGCACAGTTGGCAAAGGCGAATACGAACCCAAGCGGCTGCCCGCTGAAGCGTACATCTGTCAGGAGCCATCCACCCCCTGCAGCGAGAAGCAACGCAACGATGTTTCGAGGGGTCCGTGTGCCCAGCGCGGCAAGCGTGATGGGGCCCAGGAACTCGATAGCCCCAACGGTCCCTAATGGAATGCGGGAGATCGCAAGATAGAAGCATGCGTTCATGAGACCAAGCACAATTCCTAATGCGAGCAGTATGCGTCGCTGACTCCAGGGTGCGCTCACGAACACGCGCCATGGCCGACGCCACAATGCAAACACAACGGCGGCGCTCGCAATGCGGAACCACGCCACCCCAAGCACCGTTACGCTAGAAAAGAGAAGCACCGCTATCGATCAGCTTGATCGGCTCCTCGACAGCTTCCTCTTGTACGGCTCGACAACGACTACTATTATCCAGTCTTCACCTGTTCCTCTCCGCCCGCCACCCCTGCCGGAAGACGCGTTGCTTGAGTAGGCCAGCAAACAATGCGGCCCTGTTTTCTCATGCAGCAGGGCCAACGATAACCCCGGTTATCATTGGCCCTGCTGCATAAATCTACCAAATTAAGGAGGAAGAAACCCCGTTTTCCCATCCTTTTTTCTTCACTTGACGCCTATGTGGCACCCTTGAGAATGCCCTTTCCCCGCAGCTTATACACTTTTGAGTAACGCCTGGCCCTGAGCGATGAGCTGCTGAGCCTGCTGATCGCTAAACGGCTGGCCATTGAACTCTGACCCTTCTAGCAGCGCAATAATCTGCGCTGCCAGGGCGTCACGCTGATCATTAATCGAAATGAGCTGATTTTCGAGCTTGGTATAGGTGTTGTCATCGGACGAGCTGCCGCTTTCCAAAGCTTTAGTGGAAACAGCCAGGGTTGCCAGGCCCAGTTGTCCAACACAGGCATCGATTTGCTTATACACCTGCGCCAGCTGCGTGAAGGCATCGCGATTCTGCCGTATCACTTCGGGTAGAGCGGAATCTTTCATTACCTCAAAGAGCACACGCCCGTCATGGCTGTAGTCGTCCTTCAGGCCGAGCAGTTCCATCATCGTTGGACGAATATCTGTATGATCCGACCAGACACTACTGTTCACACCCTGTGCCCTGATACCGGGACCAACGATACCCAACCACGTCGTGTTAATATCAGGCGATACATCACCATGGTTCCAGGCGAATCCTGGTTGCTGTGTCACACACGGAGAAGTGCAGTTGGGCGCTCCCGCGAACAGGAAGTAATTGGGGTCGGCAAACATCGTGAGCGTCGGTGTTCGTGCAGGATCAGCCGTGATCATGTGCAGTATCTTCATCTCCACCGGGTCAGCCAGGTATTTAGTAAGCGTATCAGTGTTGTTCGTCATCGGATTGACTGCCGTCAGTTTTCCCACCGCCCGTTCGAAAGGACGAGTGATAGTTTGATTGTCCCTCGCCGGGTTGCCCGTGATATAGACGTTGGGAGCCGAGTCCGAGTGAGCCTTAAACGGGGTCGTGACGCCCTGTTCTGTCGCCAGCAGACCGGCCATATTGGCATTGAGCTCACCGATCTGGCTATATGTGCACGGTGTAGTTACGCCATTACAGCCCGCCGGGCTGGGTTGCCCACCAACAAAGTGATCTCCTTCATCGGCGGTGAAGACAAAGAGGGAATTGCTTTTATTGATCCCGTCGCTTTGCAGCCGCTTGAAGAATGTACCGAAAGCCTTGTCGTATGACTGGAGTGCCTGAACGTAACCGGCCTGACCCGGGCCATAAGCAGGTCCACTGGGGTGTGCGTCGTGTGCATCCGAGATGTACGAATAGGTGACCGGTACGCCGTGTTCCTGCATCGCGGCTACATACGAGAGCGAGACCGCAGCGGACATGCCATCAAAGCCAGGGAAACCAATATGGCCTTGAGGATCCTGGATAACGTTGCCGCTCAGATCCTTCAAAGGTCCATTCGGGCTGATGATAGGCGCGACGTATTTGTGGCCAAAAAGTCCATTGAATCCTGTATACCCGCCGGGCTCGTCGGGCAGCAGGTCTGACTTACCTGTATTGGAGGGTGAGCAGATCGCATTGTTTTGCGCACAATGGATGCCAATTCCAACGAAATCGGCGAACGCCTGACCAGGATTATTCTTGACCTCCAGCGCCTGGTCGGAGCCGGGGCCGAAGACAGTGGGGATATCTATCGCTGTGTTTTCCAGGATCGTGTTCGCCGTGGCAACCGAGCCAACATTGCAGCCCGCGCGCGTATATGGCACCCATGGCGCCGGCGCGTTCTGGCCCGAGGCTGTTAGCATATTGAACTTTGTATCGGTTGGCGTCGCTGTCGTGGGGTCGAAAATAGGCGCGGTCCAGTAGGCGAAGGAAACCCCTGTGTTGCTTGTGCCATCCGGGTTGAAATAGCGGAAGCTGTTACTGATTGGTACACCGTGACGATCGCCGTAGACACCTGTCAAAGATGTCAAAATATCGGTTGCCGTATGCGCGATCAGCGGCGTGTGATGATTGGAGAGCAGCACCCCGTTATTCGTCATAAAGTTCAACAGGATGGGCATCTGCTCAAGGTCCGATGGGACATGTGGGTTATCGCGCATAAAATGTACGTTGTCGAACTGGACATAGATTACATGGTATTGTATCCCTGGCTAAGGGTCGGGAAAGAGAAGAGGAAGAAAAGGAAAAAAGAAAGCTGAAGAGCCTTCAAGTGGTAAAGTAGAGTATTCACAAAATCTAGACCACAAGGAGTCAACAGCATCATGAGTATAACCTTTTCCCAGGGCAAACTCCAAGCAGACGAACGCCAAACCATCCTTCAAACCGTCCAAAAGCAAGCCAAAGCCGCCGCCTTACAAGCGATTAGGCCCGTGCTGAAGGGATTTCTGGAAGCCGAAGTGACGGCCAAGCTAGGACGAGCGAAGGGAGTGCCGCGTCAGATCAGCAGCACTGCGCGTCCGGTTGACTGGCAGTGTGCCTCGTGTGGATGTAGGGATGCCAATCAGTTTACCCGCGATGGGCATTATCGGCGTAATTTGGAGACGGGATGGGGCCATCTAGAAGACCTGCAGGTGCCCATGCTGGAGTGTCAACACTGTCAGCATGACGTGATCTGCTCCTTCACGATCTTGGAGAAGTACCAGCGCTTTTGGCTGGATCTGGATCAAGACGTACTCTTTAGTAGCGGCTTGTGCCAGAGTTTGCGGGAGATCAGCCAACGCTGGAGTGCGACGGTGGAAGGCAGCGTGGGACTGCGTACGATCAATGAACGTATCAATCAGATCGAGCCGTTACTGCTGCAAGCCCACCGTGAACCGATCACGGATGTGCCCACGGTGGTGCAACTCGATGGCATCTGGCTCACTATCCAGAGCCAGAGCGAAAAGGAGAAGCCAGATCGTCGCAAGCGTCGTCGCAAAGCGCGCAAAGGCCAGCGCGTCGTGGTGTTGGTCGCCTTAGGATTCTGGAATGATGGCAGTGGCAGACGCGAGATCATCGATTGGGAGATCGCCAAGAGCGAAGAGCACACGGAGTGGGAAAAGTTGCTTAATCGGCTCTGGGAGCGCGGAGTGAGACCAGAGCGGGGA
>MNIY01000078.1 GCA_001919995.1 Ktedonobacter sp. 13_1_20CM_4_53_11 | reverse complement strand
ATGGAACTTACCTCGAGTTTAACACTTCTACCCTTTCGGTGAGAAAACGCGGGAATAACAAGAAGTCTGGATACAGGGGGAAAGCCGAATACTTTGCCGTCTACAGTCCAGATACGGGGAAGATCTACATGGTAGCAGTCGATGAGGCTCCAAATGGGAATATGAACCTACGCTTTAAGAGTGCAGGAGTGGTCCGTGCAAATAGGCACGGTTCCTATCGTATTCCCTATTCTGTGGAAATTGCAGGTGACTACTGTTGGGCGGAAGATTATGAGATTTAAGGGAAGCAGGGGCGGGTGGTATGGCTTATTAAACCTTTTTGCGATGTATCCCTCATAACCTACTCCTCGTTTGGCATTTGCAGCGTTATAGGATTGCTGCCATGAAAAAGATATGCACATGCCGTAGCCTGGAGCGCGATGCAGAGAAGGATTTTTGGTGGGAATACACGGTCGCAGTATTCTCATGACGCGTTGCAAGTATTGCCAATCAGAACTTGGTAGGCTCTCTACCCCCGCGGCAGCTCCACATAAAACGTGCTGCCCTCTCCCACCCTCGATTCACACCAGATGCGACCACCGTGCCGCTCAACAATATCCTTACAGATGGCAAGGCCCAGTCCCCAGCCATTCTTTTTCGAGGCCTGCGCATCTGGCGTACGATAAAATGTCTCAAAAATAAGTGTTTGCTGCTCTTTTGAGATACCCTGACCGTAATCCTGCACCACCAGCCGTATCGTCTTCTCCTGCATCTCCATGCTAACCTTGATGGGACTTGTTTCTGGCGAGTACTTGACAGCATTGTTGACCAGGTTGGTGATGACCTGTGACAATCTCTCGCTATCCACATTCAACATCACAGGCGTTCCGGGTTGCTCTAACTCGATATTGCGACCGGTGAGAAGACGCTGCTCCTCGACGGCACTCTGGCATACTTCACGCAGGTCAAAGTTGCTCAAGCGCAATTTCATTTTACCTGCACGGATACTGCTCAGATCCAGCAGATCATCCACCAGCGCATTTAAACGCAGCGTTTGCTCGTCAATTTGCTCCAAAGCATGAGACACACCGGCTAATTCCTCCGGCAGTTCCTTCTGCCTCGACAGGCGGCGCAGCGTTATCTCCGCCTGGCCACGAATAGTTGTAATCGGGGTTTTTAACTCGTGAGAGGCCATTGAAATAAATTGATCTTTCACCTGGTTGACCTCTTTTAGCTCTTGATTGGTCTCTTCAAGTTCATCGGCACGTTCCTTGAGGGCCAGTTCAGCAAAGAGCGCACGCCTGCGGGCAGCTTCACGTTGTCCTGAGATAATAGCAACGATAATACCAATCAGGAAAAAAGGTAAAATTTGTGCCACACCGTCCCAGCTTTGCAGGCTCAATTGCTCACTTGAAGGAATGAAAAAATAATCGAGGGCAAGGGTGCTGAGGATAACAGAGAGGAGCGCGGGACCAACTCCCCATATAAACGCAACCAGCACTATAGTCAGCAGCATCAATGCGCCGGGAAAATAAAAATGGGTGAGCGTCATTTTCAAGAGCAGCGTTAAGATCAGAGCTATTGCTACAAATGGGAAGCTGAGAAAATAGCCGATCAGAGGTTGGCGCCACCTTGGTATCTGGGCAATATAATGCCTGCGCAATTTCGCTACCTGTTGGAGGCGCACTAGCACCACAGGTCGTCCCTCGCGTTTGGGATCAATAGGCGTTGCTCTCATATTCACACTTTCACTAACTAGCACTACTATTTTAACTTTCGCGTCAAGTATAGGACGGATTCAGTATTACCTGAGCGACGGCCAGGAACTTTATCCCTACCTTGTCATCGCCTGCGTAAATTTCTCTGATCGCATATACTGCTCCTGTAATGCGGCATCGTGCATACCGATCAATGGGACTTCGGGGTGTTGCAGTGCGTAGTAGTGCAAGTCAATCAGAGTCTGGCGCGCGGTGGCATCATCGCTAGTGACACGCGACCAGAGAAATGGGTGCATAGTGGCTGGACGCATGTAGTTCTCCGAGACCCAGGTGGCATCGCCTAACAGGAACACGCGAGGCCCATTCGAACGATTGATGAACATACCGGTGTTGCCAGCGGTATGACCCGGCAACGGCACCAGCACAACCGAGCCATCACCAAAGAGGTCTAAGCTGGAACGGAATCCTTCGTAGGTAGGGCCGGCGCAGTCAAAGAGCTCAACAGGATTATCGCCCATCAACCGCCGCACAAGTCCGTGACGCGCATCGAGCAAACCCAGCTTCGCCGCCTCATATTCAACGCGATTGACACGCAGGGGTACGCCAGGAATGTCAGGGATACCACTTACATGATCCCAGTGAAGATGTGACAACACAGCAAAATCCAGGTCGCTGCCTCCTATCCTCCTCTCTGTGAGATGGCTGCCGAGAGATTGCTCCAACCGGAAGTTCGCCAGCGTTTTACGAAAGAACAGCGTCTGATCGGCCAGGTACATATGAATATCAGAGCTGAGGCCGGTATCATATAAAAATAGTGCCTGGGGATGGCGTATCAATACCGCGCTATGAGAAATAACACGAGGTGCAAGCGAGAATGCCCCGCGCACAGCAATCAATTCCGGAATAGTAATACTGCCACAACGCAAAAACGACACTTCTATCTCAGGCAGTGCCGCGATATTGAACCGGGGCCACCTTTCCTTTTGTTTGACCCAGCTGGCGGTCGAGAAACGCTGGGGCAAGAAGCTCTTGACTGCCAGCCCCAATCCCACGGCGCCAAGTGTTATGCCACTCCCAATGACCAGATTTTTTAACTTCACCCTTCGTTACTCCATTAATGAATTTGCACGAAATAATGCTCTAATGCCCCCTAATTCTACCATATTATTGTGTTTCAGATTTTCATGCTATACAAGATGGGTCCAATAGTGTATCATTGGGGAGTTAGCAAGGCTGTATTTAGCCTTGCTGACACTTTAAATACATCCATGAAAGGGCTGGAACAGTGACAAACGAGGTACACAGGGGACCCTTCACACAGCTGGAAGAGATAACCATCACCGAGTTGCAAGTCGCAATGGCCAGGGGAGAGCTCAACGCACGCGAACTCGCTGAGATGTATATCGAACGCATCCACGCGCTCGACCAGCAGGGTCCTACCCTGCAATCCATGCTGGAGCTTAATCCCGCGGCACTCGAGATAGCTGAAAAACTCGACGAGGAACGCAGGGACCACGGTCCGCGCGGCCCCCTCCACGGCATTCCCATTCTGCTCAAAGACAATATCGCGACAGCCGACGCGATGCAGACAACAGCAGGATCACTCGCCCTCGTTGGATCACGCCCACCTCGTGATGCCTTTGTAGTGCAAAAACTGCGCCAGGCAGGAGCCATAATCCTTGGCAAAACAAACCTCAGCGAATGGGCGAATTTTCGCTCAAACGCCTCATCGAGCGGCTGGAGTGGTCGAGGAGGACAGGGGCGAAACCCCTATGTGCTCGATCGCACCCCCTGTGGCTCAAGTTCAGGATCGGCAGCAGCCATAGCAGCTAACCTGGCGACCGTCTCCCTTGGCACGGAGACGGATGGCTCTATCCTCTGCCCGGCCTCATCGAATGGGGTCGTCGGTATCAAGCCTACCGTCGGCCTCACCAGCCGCGCTGGCGTCATTCCTATCTCCCACAACCAGGACACAGTCGGTCCATTCGCCCGCTCCGTAGCCGATGCCGCTGCCCTGCTCGGAGCTTTGACAGGCATTGACCCACGCGATTCCGCCACACATGGGAGCGAGGGGAAATTTCATACCGACTATACCCAGTTCCTGGATCCCAATGGCCTGCGCGGAGCGCGCATCGGCATCGCCAGGCAGGTCTATTTCGGCTACAGCACCAAAGCTGACGCAATCGCGATTAGTGCTATCAAACAATTGAGAGAGCTTGGAGCGGAAATCATCGACCCCGCAGATATTCCCACGGCAGAACAAATGTCGAATTTTAAAGCGGAACTGACCGTGCTCCTCCATGAATTCAAGGTCAATCTCAACGCTTACCTTGCCGAACTCACCTGCACACCGCTACGCAGCCTTGCCGACATCATCGAGTTCAACAATGCCCATGCCGGTGAGGAACTATCATACTTTGGCCAGGAGATTCTCCTGATGGCACAGGAAACCGGCTCGCTCTCCAACCCTGATTATCTCTCGGCACTCGATGAAAACCACCGCCTCTCACGAAAGGAAGGCATCGACGCGGTGATGGATACCTATAAGCTGGATGCATTGGTCATGCCCACTACCAGCCCACCGTGGCGTATCGACCTGGTCAATGGAGATCATGAGATGGGAAGCAGTTCACAACCCGCCGCCCTGGCCGGATACCCGGCAATCAGCGTCCCCGCAGGCTACGTGTTCGACCTTCCAGTTGGCATCACCTTCATGGGAAGAGCCTTTAGCGAACCAACTCTGATCAAGCTCGCCTACGCCTTCGAGCAAGCTACAAAGGTGCGCCACTCACCTCGCTACCTGCCGACCACTCCCTGAGAGCCCAACTTCTCCTAATCTTTCATAGGAGGAAGAGACCTCTGCTTCTTTATCTGACCAGCGTGCCGCTTCTCCTCTAGCCTGCGCTGGCGGCTCGCCGCGCTGGGACGCGTCGGTTTACGGGGAATCGAAACCTTCTGTTGCTCTTCCAACCGCTCCGCCAGCCGCTGGAAAGCCATCTCCCGGTTGGCATGTTGCGACCTCCGCTCGGTAGCCGTCACAACGATTCCACTCGGGCGATGCAGCAGCCGCACCCCAGTCTCGACTTTATTGCGGTGTTGACCTCCCGGCCCGCTGGCGATGAAGAACTCCACATCGCTATCACGTTCCAACGCTTCTCGGTCAGTCGGATATCTCTCCTCAGTCATCAATAGCTACTCACCATTCGGCTTAAGGCACTCGCCAGACCTGCACCGTCTCATCGAAAGAGCCAGAGGCAACGAGTTTTCCATTCGGCGACCAGTTAACCGAACGCACTCCATCCTTGTGGCCCGTATAGGTAAAGATCGGCGTACCATCTACCGAGCTCCATATCTGCACTGTCTTATCGTCACCACCTGAAGCGATATACTTCCCATTCGGCGACCATGCGACAGAATAGACGAAATCTGTATGACCTCCATAGATATAAAGGTGCGTGCCATCCGCTGCGTCCCACACCTGCGCCGTTTTATTATCGCTTGCCGAGGCAATATGCTGTCCATCGTGCGACCACGCTACTGACCACATCGATGTGTAATACGGCTGATAGGTATAGATGCGAAGGCCAGTTCTGGCGTCCCACACCTGCACCGTCCCATCGCCGCTGGCCGAGGCGATACGCTTCCCATCCGGCGACCACGCTACGGAATGTATATAATCCGTATGCCCGTGATACGAGTTTACGTGATTACCATTGGCCGCGTCCCACACCTGCACCGTCCTATCCTCGCCTGCCGAGGCAATGTGCTTGCCATCCGGTGACCACGCCACCGTCCACACCCAGCCTTTATGGCCTGTATACGTGTAGAAGTGATCGCCGAATGTAGGATCCCAAATCTGTACCGTCCTATCATAACCTCCTGAGGCAACGCGCTTCCCATCTGGTGACCATGACACAGCATAAACAGTATCTGTATGACCGGGATACACGGTGAGATGATCACCACTCTCTGCATCCCAAACCTGGCCTGTGCTATCGGCGCTGGCTGAGGCGATGCGGCTCCCATTGGGCGACCAGTCGACCGACCATACCCAGCCGCTATGACCTCGAAATGTATAGAGCGTAGATCCTTCAACACCTACCGGTACTAAAGTAGCTTGAGGCTGTACGGAGGGCGCGCCCTGTGGACGTGTAAACAAGGCTATCCCTGCGCCTGCCGCCCCAACAGCGGCTAACCCTGCCAACCCCACGAGTACAGCCCGCCTGGATATACGGATACCTGGAGCGCGAGTTGGCAGCGCGGTCGTCTCTGGTTGCCTCAATACAGGCGTATTCATTGATGCAGCCGGTATCTCCCCATAAGGAGTTTCAACTACCGGCTCTTGAGGCTCCCCAGCTAACTCCTCATTCATAGGTAGCTGCGGTGTTAAGTTTGACGGCGTGAATAGAGCTGCCGACGATCCTTCCTGGCTCGACAGCAAAACCGTATCATTAGCCGAAGGCATCTGCTCCGCTGGTGTGGCATGATCGATTAGAAAAGGGGTTGTCGATGAAGCATCCCGGCTGGCCTCTTCCAGGGCAGAGGCAAACGCATTTACATTGACAAATCGTTGCTTTGGATCCTTGGCAAGTGCCTTCATGACCACCGCCTCGACCTCCGCTGACAGCAAGGGGAGTTTCTCACGCAATGAAGGAGGCGGCACCAGTGTGTGCTTCACAGCAACCTCGGTAAACGCTCCATGGAAAGGCCGCTCTCCACTCAACAATTCATACGTTACTACCGCGAGTGAATACTGGTCACTGGAAGGTCCGGCCTGTGCCTGAATCTGCTCCGGCGCCATGTAAGCAACAGTACCCGCCATATCTTGCATGCCCTGCGTGCTATTGTAGCTTGAACTCATGGCCACTACTGCGATACCGAAATCACTGAGCAGGATTTCATTCCTCCTGCCCAGCAGCATATTTTCCGGCTTGACATCCCGGTGAATCACCTTCTGCTCGTGAGCATGTTGCAGTGCATCCGCGATTTGCGACACGTACTCGACAACGGTTGGCAGCGGCAGCGGTACTCCTCTCGCATGCCGTGTACGCAAACTGCCATTTGGGGCATAGTCCTCAACGAGAAACGGAGTCATGCCCTCAATACCATAATCAAGCACTCGCACGATATGGGGATGCACCAGGCGCGCAATAGTGCGTGACTCTCTGCGAAAATGCTCGGTATTGTCGCTGGCTATCAGGGTGTGAAGCACTTTGATGGCAGCCGGAGTTCCAAGGTAGACATGCTCACCGAGGTACACCTCGGCAAACCCACCCTGCCCCAACAAACGAACCATGCGGTAGTTGCCCAGTTGTTGCCCCACGCGATCCGCCATAAAATCCTCCCTTCACGTTCAGACCAATCCCCACTGCGGGAAAGCCTCTCTCACTCACCCCACCCATTGTAGATAATTAGTTGTATTACGTCAAGCAGCTTCTACTTTCTCACTTCCCCCCTCAAGAACTTGCCCTCATCCTATTGGAAATTGTAATATAGGCTGAACCGTATATGTAAGGGCAACCCTCGCGATCGCCCTCTAGCTAGAGATGAGAACCCGATGGCAGATGAACCAACCGCACCAGGCGAGCTCGTCACCCCTGAAGGACCCACCTCGCCAGCGAAACCACCGCCTCGACGTCGTCCCTTACGCATCGCCTTTGCCCTGCTCACCTTTTTGATCGGCATCGTGGTTGGAGGAGCAGCGGTACTGCTGATTATCTTCGCAAATGGAAAGATCTCAAATATCCAGGTTACCTTTGCCGAAGGCTCGGAGATGACCATTACAGGCCAGTACCAGTATACCGTATTGAATATTCCTGTAACACAACAATTTACCATCGTGCTTCAACCAGGCGTAGATGCGTGCAAGCTACAGCTACATATCATCAAGGCCAACTATGGCGGTATTCCCGTCACCGGCTTCGCAACCATATTTGAAAATACCATCAATCAGAAATTGCACGACGCCATCCCATCCACCATAGCAAATGGCACATACGCTATCTGCATGGTCGGCGTACACACCCAGCCCAACAGCATCACCATAAACTTTACCGCGACCCCCCGGTCCGCTTGATATTTTCGTTTTGCTGCTGACATACCGCTGTCACACCAACCTGTTATACTTTCGAGAGAAGAAACAAAACAAGAAAGAACTCGTTTCCTGGGAGGCAAAACAGCATGGCACACTCAACACTCAAACAGCAATTCGAGATTGCACCACGCGGACCATACTCATTGGCCGCCAGCATCGACTTTCTCAGCGGCTTTGCCCCGGCCGCGCATCAAGCTCACGAAACGGCCAACCATCTTCATCTCGCGTTCGTAGCCGATGGCAGTGAACAATCAGTTGGAGTCTGTCTCCGGGAAGAGGACTGTACAGTCATAGGTGAGATGTACGGCGAAGCCTGCAAAGACGTTGTACGCAAACAGGTAGCGCGTATCCTTTCCCTGGACATAGATGGCAGCGATTTCTCCACCGTGGGCGAGCATGACCCCGTCGTTGGCAAGCTACAGGCGCGCTACCCCGGTTTGCGCCCGGTCTGTTTCTACTCGACCTACGAAGCTGGCGCCTGGATTCTCATCAGTCACCGCATTCGCATCACCCAGGCGGCACGCCTGAAAGCCCGCATGGCGCGGGAACTGGGAGACATCGTTGATATACATGGAGAGCAAGAATACGCCTTTCCAGCACCCACACGTCTCCTCCAGCTAGAGAGCTTCCCTGGCCTCTTCGGACGCAAGATCGAATACCTGCACCGTCTCGCGGAGGCCACCATTGCTGGTCAACTCGATGCCGCCCGTCTCCGTTCACTACCGCAGGAGGAAGCGCTTGAAGCGCTGCAACAACTTCCCGGCATCGGCATCTTCTCCGCCGAACACATCCTGCTGCGCGGCGCTGGCGAACCCGACTACCTCACCCTCAACGAACCACGCCTCCCTCGCGCCGTAGCCCTGGCCTACCATCTCAAATCCGAGCCTTCCAACCAGGAATTGCGCGCCATCTCCGAAAGCTGGCGCCCCTATCGCACGTGGGTCACCTTCCTCCTGCGCCATATGCTCGAAGACGAAACCCACGAAATTGCCTCCAACTACAGTGGTGTGCCAGAGAATTGACCCTCCTTAGGTATGCTGGGCCTTGTCGTAAAGCGCGTACCAGGTATCATCATAATAGGGAGAGAACATATGCCCGGGCCGGATAAAGCTGGTGAAGTCATTGTGGCCATTGAGGTACAAATTACCGTTGATCTTAATGAACCAGGGGCCACCGCTGGAGCCACCGGTCATATTGCAGGGGATAGAGACAACCGTGCCACCACCATGCGGCGAGCTTTTGCCCAGGGAATTCTCGCAGGACTTTCTGGTCTGGCCATCGAAGGGAAACCCGGCGGGGTAACCATAGGCGTAGTAGGCTTGATCGGCAGGCTGATTATAGGCCCAACCGGCACCGCCGACCAGGTCGGTCAAGTCACCCTGACTACTGGGAGAGACAATAGCCATGCCAAGGTCATGATGAAAGTCATTTGGCTTGGCGTGTATCCAGTCGGAAGGGACCTCCAAATCGCGGGCGGCCCAGCAGCCATAAGGCGTACTGCCGTTATCG
>MNIY01000103.1 GCA_001919995.1 Ktedonobacter sp. 13_1_20CM_4_53_11 | reverse complement strand
GGGTCCCAATCGAAAAGTTCGCCCGTCGAATTTGACAATGAACGCCAGTGTTCGTCACCCTCGAAGACCGAGGCATAGTTCTTAGCGAACACTTCGGGAGTGACGGATTGAGCCACAACCTCGCTCACTTCCTTCTGCACAGGCCACAGGTCACGCAGGTAGACCGACTCACCGTTAACGTCGGTTCCAATAGGGTCTTTCGTCAGATCGATATCCACGGTTCCCGCGAGCGCATAGGCCACCACCAGGGGCGGCGAGGCGAGAAAGCTGGCCCGCACCTGTGGGTGAATGCGTCCTTCGAAGTTGCGGTTACCACTCAGCACCGCCGCGACAACAAGGTCATTCTCCTGCACTGCCTCGGCGACTGGCTCCGCCAGGGGGCCGCTATTGCCGATACAGGTGGTGCAGCCAAAGCCGACAAGGTGGAAGCGCAAAGCCTCCAGGTATGGCAGCAGGTCAGCATTGGTGAGGTAGTCCATCACAGCGCGTGAGCCAGGAGCAAGGCTGGTCTTGACGGTGGGCTTGACGGATAGACCACGCTCTACCGCGTGCTTGGCGAGAAGGCCGGCGGCAATCATCACTGAGGGATTGGAGGTATTGGTACAACTGGTGATAGCGGCAATGGCAACGGAACCATCGGTCATATGAGACTCTGTACCGGCTATAGACACAAGAACATCCCTCCCGTGTCCATTCTGTCCGCCGGTATTTGTACCGTTATCATCCTTGCTCTCCGCAGCCTTTTTCTCCTCGTCCTCTCTCTGGGCAACGGGATCGGGATTGGCTTTCCCACCCTCAGTACCAAGTCGAATAAGTGCGTTCTCGATAGCACCGTTATCTTGCCCCAATTTGAAACGGTCGGCAAAGGCAGTGCGGAATGCTTGCCCAAGGTTACGCATGGCTACGCGGTCCTGGGGACGCCGTGGACCGGCCAGGCTGGGTTCGATCGTGCCAAGATCAAGTTCGAGCAGGTCATCGAACTGCGGCTCAGGCGTGTCGTCTGTACGGAAGAGCCCCTGGGCCCTGGTATAGCGTTCGACAAGGTTCACCAGTTCCGGGTCACGCCCGGTGCTGCGCAGATAGCGGAGCGTCTCGGCATCTACCGGAAAGAGGGTCGATGTTGCGCCAAACTCAGGGGACATATTAGAGATGGTGGCGCGGTCTGCGAGTGGGAGCTGACTCAGTCCAGGACCGGTAAACTCGACAAACTTGGCAACGACGCCACGCTTGCGTAATATTTGCGTGACCGTCAGCACCAGGTCTGTCGCGGTTGCGCCCTCCGGAAGAGCACCGACAAGACGCATACCGATGACTTCAGGAGTCAGCAGGTAGAGAGGTTGGCCTAAGAGCACAGCTTCTGCCTCGATACCACCAGCGCCCCAACCGAGGACACCCAGACCATTAACCATGGTCGTATGCGAATCGGTACCGATGAGGGTATCGGGGAAGGCCACCGTTTCGCCTTGCTCTTCTTTCGTCATAACGACCGAGGCGAGATACTCCAGGTTCACCTGGTGAACGATACCGGTGCCAGGAGGCACCACGCGGAAATTGCTGAAGGCTTGTTGTCCCCAGCGGAGCAGGGCGTAACGCTCGCTATTACGTTCGTACTCGCGCTCTACATTGCGGGCGAAAGCGAGGGTTGAGCCGAAGAGGTCAACCTGCACTGAGTGATCGATAACCAGATCAGCAGGAACCAGGGGGTTGACCTTCTGTGGATCACCATGCATGCGAGCCATAGCAGAGCGCATCGCCGCCAGGTCCGCGACGGCTGGAACGCCGGTAAAATCTTGCAGGAGGACACGGGCTGGCAGAAAAGGGTATTCCGCATCCGACTTCGCGGCCTGACCAGGTAGCCAGCGCGCAAGGGAGAGGACATCATCCTCACTGACAAGCTCTCCTCCCGCGTGATGCAGGGCGTTCTCTAACAAGATCTTGACGGTGAAAGGCAGGCGGTCAATGCCCTGTACACCTCTTTGAGAGAGCGAATCCAGTTGATAGTAGGTGATGTTGCGAGAGACACCCTGTAGCGTTGTACGCGCGCCAAATATGTCTTTTTTGTCCGTAGTCATTAGAGTTATCCTTGAATATACGTAGTGTTGTCCGTTAGGAGGAGGGAACCGGGCACGACTCGTACATGCCGGGCTCTCGAACCTATGCAAAGAATTTCTTACTGTTCATTATATGTGAACATACATGGTAGCGGCAAGGAGGATAAAAGGGGAAAAATGGTGTAGGCAGCACTCGTAAGAGGTTATGTAGCCGGCGAGTGTTTATTTATACAAGAGAGTGACATCGCACGGAGAGACGAAGATGCAACACCCCAGTATCCAGGTGGCGGTTTGTAGATCGATAATCTTGTCACTCACAGTCCGGTCCCGGTTCCATTCCATGAGTATATCAACCATCCACCACCGTGGCAAACACTCTTCGACGATTGGCTACCTACAAGTACTGCCTTATTGTTACTATGCGCTATTTGCATTTTGAGCGCAACAGTAGTTATACCTAGTGCATGGAAAAAAGGAGAGGCGCTCGATTTATTGCCGTTGCTTGCTACCCCTGACGGGGCAGTGAAAGAACGATTGTGCAGCCTTTGCCGGGAGACGAGATGATGGAGAGTTGCGCTCCGATGAGCGTTGCACGCTCACGCATTCCCAGTAATCCCAGGCCGCTCTGTGAATTATGATCCGGGTCAAAGGACACTCGTTTGGCCACAAATCCCTGTCCATTGTCGCGAATAGTGACCTGGAGCAGATCAGAGCGATAGCATAGCTCTATAGCGGCCTGAGTAGCCTGGGAATGTCGCCATATATTCGACAATGCCTCCTGTACGATACGGAAAATGGCAATTTCTGATTCAGGTAGTGCCGGTCGTGGTGACCCTGTGCAGACAAAACTACAGGGAACACCGCGTGCAGCGGAACTATCGCTAAGCCATTCAAGAGCTGCGCGCAGGCCAAGATCGTCAAGCACCGATGGACGCAGGTCCCGGCAGGCTCGGCGAACGCCTTCCAGCGTGGAATCAGCGAGATTCTGCAGGTTGGAGAGCCATTTCACATCTTTTTCCGGCAGGTCCCGTTTCCCTATAGCTCTTTCGAGGCCATTTAAGCCAAGCGAGAGGGCGATCAGCGCCTGGGCGGTATCATCATGCAATTCCCGCGCCAGGCGGCGGCGTTCCTCTTCTTGCACCCGTGTAATCAGTGAAGCATAATCGCGCAGTTCGTCCCGCCGTTGACGAGCACTTCTGAGGTCTTCTAATGTGCGCTGTAATTCACCGGTACGAATGCTCAGCCGCGTACTGACGAGTGCGAGGTAGTAGATGGCGAAGAGAGGCACAAGAAAGAAGATCCAGGCAAGTTCCGCTGCGGCATCATCGAAGATATCTACCACAGGCAACAGGGGGCCTACACTCAGCACCAATATCTGATAGCGCAGAACTGGCGAATGGAGGTATTCGGCCCAGGCGGAACGGAAATTTGAAGAATAGGCATCCGCCACCAGTGGGAATGAACTAACGCCAAATAAACACAACATGACTGCAGCGGCCAGGATCGAGCCTAGAAACTCTTTGGATTCAGCAAAGTGGTAAAGAGAGGGGTTAGATGAGATACTATCATGTACCGAACCTGCGATCAACTTAAAAAGTGTACCCGAGAGGAAAACGACCACGGCAGTGGCTGTCAAGCGATAGCTGGCCTCCTTCCAGCCGACATAGTTACGGAAAAAGGTATATGCCTGGAGGAACACCTGTGTGATCAGGGCGGTGAGTACAGCGGCAGGCACGCCTATCAACACAGCAGCGGCCAGATAAACAGGAGCAGTGATATCAAAAAGGAAGAGAGGTTTCCATGCTTCCCGTGGCGGTTGTGGTGGAGGGAGCATTTGCGTCTCCACCGCCTCTAATTTGAGGGAGTGAAGGAGGAGGAAACGTCCCAATAAGGCAAGAATTATAGAGAGTAATACGAGGCTATAGATGGCGCGTGGTCCATACAAGTTGTGCGCCGGCTGATAATTCATCAGTGACCAGATGAAGAGAAGCAGCGATACGCCTAAAGAGAGTGCAGCGATCACCGACTTCAGGTGAGAGTTTGATTGTGAAAACCACGATATTTTGTAGGGTTTGCTAGTTGTCATAGGTGTCCTGCAAGGATATGATACCTTCGCGCAAGGCGAGTAATACGGCCTCGGTGCGGGAACCAACATGCATCTTCGTAAAGATGTTGGCAAGATGACTATGGACAGTGCGTATACTCAATCCCATCCTACGTGCTATTTCTTTGTTGGCTAAACCTCTTGCAGCCAAACGCAAGACATCTAATTCCCGTTCGCTGAGCAAATCGGAGGTGCGAGGCGTTGGATCGGCCTGCGTTGAGAGCCTGCGCATCATTTTTTCCGCGAGTAATGGGGGCAAGACCGATTCTCCGCGTGATACCGCGTGGATGGCGTTGAGCAGTTCTTGCCCATGAACATTTTTAAGCAAGAACCCCGCGGCTCCTGCTTCAAGTAGGGCGATGAGGTATGGCTCATCGTCATAGGCAGAGAGTATGAGGATAGCGGTCTCGGGACAGCTCGTCTTGATCTCGCGCGTGGCCTGGATACCCCCGATGCCCGGCATAGCGATGTCAATGATGGCGATATCGGGATGCAGGCGTTGTACAGCCTCGACGGCCTCTTCGCCGCTTGCTGCCTCGGCAACAACTTCTACATCACTCTCTACTTCCAGCAGGCGGCGCGTCCCTTCGCGTACCAGTGCGTGATCGTCCGCCAGAATGACGCGGATCTGGCGGTTAATGCTCTCATTCTCGCTCGCGTTACCTGTCGATGGCTGGTCTGGCTGTGTGTTGACCATGTCTTTGCCATTCTGATTCTGTTTGATGGATTCACCTTGCATACCGTCTATATCTCTCTTTTCAGCAGTTATTGCGATTTTCGCGCCTTTAGATTGTCTATGTTAATGTACATGCTATAACCAACGGCACCGACATATGCTACCGCAATTCTGCTTATGCAACCATTATGACAGGCATTGATGGCGAGAGCAAGTCCCTGTTCCTTAAAAATCCAATGAAGATGCTTTCTGAAAACCGACCCAAATCGCGTTACACAATATATCAACGCATGGTATATCAGGTCACATGTACGTTCAATTTGTATTGACAAAGCAACGTGCTTTTCGCTACAGTAGAGAAAGGTAAATTGACCAAGCAGGCTACTATGCAGGTACAGGTTAAAGAAGGGGAGAAAGGGGGAAAAGAGGCCAATGGGGATGCTGTGTTTGGATACCGAAGGCTGCAATTATCTTAATCGAGAGAATGCTCGCTTCTGCACACGATGCGGAATTCCGCTGCAAGGAACACTGGTGCAAGGTCGCTACGAGGTTCAGGCATTTACCAGCAACGACCATTCAACGGTAACATTACGTGCCACAGATCGTCATAATGACCAGGGTGTTACATTACGGGTACTCCGTCCGAGACAGAGCACACAAGCAGAACGAGAGAACTTTCTGCAGGATGCGGAACTGGCGCTATCACTCTCTAAGCACACCCAGGAACCTGGTAGTATCTATGTGACGGACTTTGGAAAGGATGGGCCGGTAGCTTTTTTGGTGAAGTCGGAGTCTGTGGCAGAAAGCGCAAATGAGGCTGCTGGCCAGGCTACCCCTGCCATGACACCACGTACGACCAGACAGAATGTACAGCAGCAGGCATATAATTGGTTAGCAGAGGGCAACCGACTTTATGAATTGGCACGTTATGATGAGGCGCTGAAGGCATATGAGGCCGCCACGACTCAAGATAACTTATCGATGGAGGCATGGAGTGGTAAAGGGGCGACATTGCTACACGTGGGACGAGCCGAGGAAGCGTTGCTGGCCTTCGATCATGCTCTCTCGCTCAATCCCAACGATCCCGATTTATGGAATTCACGTGCAAATGTTTTACATGAGCTACAACGCTTCGACGAAGAGATGTATTGCTATGACCAGGCCCTGCTACATGACCCAAACTATGCATTTGCCTGGAGCGGACGCGGCATGACGCTTGCCGAGCAAGGGCAAACACAAGAGGCTCTGATGGCATTCGACCAGGCCCTGGTGCTTGATCCCAGACAATGCGTTATCTGGCAGGCAATGAGCGACACACTCTATAGCATCCATCGCTACAACGACGCATTGATAGCCATTGATCGCGCACTTGAGTTAGAAAGCAATAACGCATCGCTCTGGGATACAAAGGGGAATATTCTGCGGCGGATGAAGAAGCCCGACGAGGCCATGTCGATGCATGAAAGAGCGACATGGCTGGACCCACAAAATGCCACAGCATGGTTTGATAGAGGAAACGATTTGCGGGACATGAGACGCTTTGCGGAGGCGCTGGCAAGTTATGATCGCGCGCTTTCGCTTGACCCAACATTGGCGGCCACGTGGTATAATCGAGGGAACGTACTGGCGGCATTGCATATGTTTGAAGACGCGCTAGAGTCCTATGATCATGCGCTTGATTATGACGAAGGCCTGATTTCCGCATGGTACAACAAGGGTAGCTTGCTGCACGAGTTAGGACGGCATGAAGAGGCACTGGTGGCATTTGACCGTGCCCTCTCCGTCGATTTACATTATATCGCTGCCTGGAATAATAAGGGATTGGCCCTTTTTGCACTCAATCGCTTCAACGAAGCATTGGCGGCATTAGATCAGGCGACTTCATTTGCTCCAGAGGAGCCTGATGCCTGGTATAATAAGGCGGTCGTACTGGAACAGCTGGGCAGGGGACAGGAAGCTCGCTCCTGCCACGCGTGGGCGCAAACGTTAGAACGGCAAGCAGGGCGAGTGGCAACATAAATGCTTGAGCAACTTTAGTAGAGGAGAGTGCATATTGAAACGCTGCGCCGATCAGGTTGACTGCGGCTATGAGAATCGGGACAGCGATCTATTTTGTCGGGCGTGTGCGCTACCTTTATTGAACACTGCACTGGCTGGTCGCTATAGAATACATGCCTTACTCAGCAAGGGCGGCTACGCTGCAGTCTTTCACGGAATTGACCAGAACCTTTCTCGTCGTATCGCGATTAAGGTGCTGCTCCCAAGTAAGACGACGCACAGTGAACACGAGCATTTTCTGCGTGAAGCGCGCATCGCTGCGACACTTGATCACCCAAACATCGCGCCGGTACTTGACTATGGTAAAGACGGTCCAAGTGTCTACCTGATTATGCCTCTCTACACTGCTGGCTCTTTACGTACAAGGCTTGCAAAAGCGAATGGTCCCCTGCCTGCATCTGAAACCATGAGCAATTTTCACCAGCTTGTCAGCGCGCTCCACTATGCGCATACCAGGCCAAGGCCGGTGATTCACCGTGATATCAAACCTGAAAACATTCTGATTCATCCAGAAGACGGTCGCCTGGTAATTACAGATTTCGGTATTGCTCGCTCCCTGGAGCCTGGCGCCACGGTTGGGAAGACAATCACGGTCAGAGGAACAGTGGGCTATATGGCTCCTGAACAGACTAGCGGTATCGTTGATCCGCGTAGTGACCAGTATGGCTGCGCCGTTGTGCTGTACGAGATGCTGACGGGCTATCATCCACTCGATTCGCTAGGCAGCGCTATTCCCAGGCCCTCTGTCCTCAACACCGACCTGCCAACTACATTGGATGCCGTGGTATTGCGCGCGCTGGCAAACAGGCCAGAAGAGCGGTTCAACGAAATATTGGAGTTTATGCAGGCATTCGACCTGGCATGTCGTCCGATCTCCAAGATATTCATTTCTCTCCCTCAGACACCCTATCCTACTCCGGGCAACACCCCTGCTGCGCAGGGTGTCTCCAGTCCAGCCTTACCTGCTGTCCAGTCAGGGGGGAAAAACGATAACTCAGGTCGTCAGCCAGCAATCAGGTCACAGGCTAATACAACAGGTGCCCGTGAGAAATGCCTGGAGGGTGACGAATTGAGAAAACAGCAACAATACTCACAGGCCTTGCAGGCCTATGAAGAAGCCCTGCGTATGGAACCGCGCAACTTCTACGCGTGGAATGGCAAAGGCACGACACTCTACAACCAGGGGAACTATAAAAAAGCGCTGGAAGCTTACCAGCGGGCGACGGAGATTGACCCAAGCAATGCTATCGTGTGGGTTAGCGCGGGACTGGTGTTAAACCGTCTCCAGCGCTACCAGCAAGCGCTGGTGCATTTCGAGCGAGCGCTATCGATCGATCCACACTATGTGCCGGCGTGGAACGGAAAGGCCGATGCGCAGCTGGATATGAATATGCCAGGAGAAGCGATCGCTTCTTACGAGCAGGCGCTGATCTACGATCCAAAGAGTTTCCAATCGTGGAATGGCCTGGGGAATGCCCGCTCCTGCCTGCATGATTTTCAGGGTGCCGTCGAGGCCTATACGTACGCGCTCCGTGAAAACCCGCGAAGCGCGGTGGCATGGTGTAACAAGGCGGAGGCGTTGATTCGCCTGGGACATAACCGGGCGGCGTTGGACGCCCTGAATGAGGCAACAGAGATGGATCGCAGCTACGCTCGCGCCTGGACATTGAAAGCAGATGTCTACGAGGTATTGGGCAACCCCCAGGAGGCGCAGAAAGCTCGACGCCGTGCCAGGCCGTGGGGGCTGCTGAACTGAGCCGGGCTTTTATTCTACTTCCAGGTCCAGTTTCTTTAAACGTTCCAGGTATCGCGAGCGCAGGGATTCAGACATGGCGACACCAGAACCTCCATGACGCAGCATAGTGATCTCCGCCATAATGCAAAGGGCAATCTCTTCTGGTGTGCTTCCGCCGAGGTCAAGGCCAATAGGGGCACGTACACGCAGCAGTTTTTCGGGGGGAATCCCCTCTTCGTGCAGGAGTTTGAAGACGGCCCAGACGCGGCGCTGGCTGCCGATCATACCGATATAGGCGGCAGGGGAGTCAATGATGGCGCGCAGACCCTGTACATCATGCGCGTGAGCGCGAGTAACAAGGACAATGTGCGTACGCGGAGTGATGGGGTAATTGCGCAACGCCTCTTCGATATTACCTACTAATAAGCGTTTGGCGTCCGGGAAACGCTCCCGGCTGGCGAACGAAGCACGATCATCGGTGACGCTGACAGAGTAATTCATGAGGTGAGCGATTGAGGCCAGTGGCGCGGCAATATGGCCAGCACCCGCAATAAGAAGCACCGGGCGAGGCAGAAACGGCTCAACAAATATGTCTGCCCAGTTGTTTTCAGGGCCAGTTATTTTTTCGATGTGGGGTTTGCCCGCGGATATAGCACGTTGAGCGCTCTCGACAAGTTGCGGCGTAAGTACGGCTTGCGTCATACCTGCCATTGGCAGGCTACCTATGGCAGCGCCGCCTTCGTGGACCAGCATATGCTGGCCAATGTGAGTACGCCAGGGACCAGCAGCGGCAACAACGGTGAGCAGTACAATCGCCTGTTCACCTTCGAGCGCCTGCTGGATAGCGAGGGCAACTTCTTGCATAGCTGGTTGACCAGGCAGCATGGTGCTATACCAGGGCTGGATAAAGACATCGAAGATGCCCCCGCACACTCCCTGGCTCTCCATGGCTATCTCTTCGGTTAGATCTACCTGGATGGTGTTTGGACGCTGTGTATCTATGACGTTGAGGGCACTGCGCCATACCTCGGCCTCACCACAGCCGCCGCCGACGGTGCCGCTGATCCTGCCTCCACGATGGACGAGCATTTTCGCGCCCACTTCACGTGGTACCGAGCCTTTGCGCCTGACAATGGTTGCCATGGCGACGGTTTCTCCACATTCCAACTGGTGCACCAGTTCCTGAAAAAGTTCTCGCACGTTTTACATTCCTTTAGAAGGGCTCTTCATCCTGGTTTTCATAAGCCAGACACTTTTACTTATTCATTATATCGTATTATATTTTGCTTTGTCCGGAAGGGAAACGATTTTCCGTTAGGTGAAAAGGGTAACTACGTGGTGGATACACTTGAAGAGTGGTATCATGTTGTAATGAATAAAGGTATAGAAGAGGGCACACTACTTTTTGGAGGTGAAATATGGCATTTAACATACGCCAATCGTTGTTTGACAGAGATGGGATGCTACGTGAGAAAGCAGCTGAACAGTACAAAGAACAACTGTCAAAGTTGTTCTTTGAGTCACCCGAAGGACAGGCACTTTTAGACGAAGGTATAGAGCCTGGCTGGTCTGACATGATGGTCGATTTCGGCATGAGCTACTTAGGGGTCACACCTGCGACGATGTCGCCCGGCGACCTGCGAGAAATACTGTTTGATCTCTTCCCACGCAAAGTGTCAGCGGAAGCGGACGAAGCACCCGAGGTCATCCGCGAGTTGCAGTACTTCTGGAAATTCATAGAGCGTGAGTTCCATCTGAAGAATGCTGCGGCTTGCCTGAACATACTGGATGACGAAGCAGCAAGTGAGCTAAAAGAGGAGATGAGTAATCCCGCCAACTTTGGCATGGCCAAGTCGTTCGTAATGATGGGTAAAGATCAGGGCTTCGATATGAGCACTGAAGAGGGGCTGCGGGAGTGGATGGAAACTTTCAATGCCGGTATCACGGCAGGAACACAGCCGCGTCTCCCATTGCCCGGCGAACCAAGTAAAAGTCCCAGTAATTTACGAGACAGTATACAGATAGTACCGCCTACTCCGGGCAGAACGGCCAGGGCCGGTCGAAAGAAGAATCGCAGAAAGAGATAGGAGCACATCTTAGAATGGATGCGTAATTTCATGATCGAAACAAACAGCAATACCAATCGCGATGAAGCCACCCACGGAACGGAGTTCAGCCCGCGCGTGCCTGTGACGGCAAAGACGAACCTGAAAGACATACGAATAGCTACGGATGCTACTATCTCGCCCGATGGC
>MNIY01000057.1 GCA_001919995.1 Ktedonobacter sp. 13_1_20CM_4_53_11 | reverse complement strand
GACGCTGCCGAGCCACTTCCAAGAGCACGCGGCTCAGATAGCAGCATCGAAGTGAACACGTTGATGCAAACGAAACGTTGTGAGCAGTGAGACAAAAGCACTATTGTTTGAATCAATTCCATTTCGGAGCATCGTTCTCTGGGAGAAGCCCCGAAGATTGAAGTCCGGTCGCACTGCGACCAAAGGAGCCTGAGATGGCATCAATGAACACCAAAGCTGTGATTGAGGCGAAGCCGGAGCCGACCACCATCGACCTGGCCAGAACGGCCGTCGTCGTGGTCGATATGCAGAACGACTTCGGGGCCGAGGGCGGAATGTTCCACCGCGCCGGGGTAGACATTTTCTCGATACGCCAGGCCATCGTCCCAACGGCGCGAGTTCTGGCCGCCGCACGCAAGTCGGGCGTGAAGATCGTCTACCTCAAGACGGAATACCGCCTTGACCTCTCACCTGGAACACCCAGATTGTGTGCGAGCTCGTGCCGGAGCCAGGGGATATTGTCGTCTCCAAACACCGCTTCAGCGGGTTCTATGGCACGGACCTGGAGCTGATCCTGCGCGGTCTGGGAATTGAGTACCTGGTCTTCACTGGCTGCACCACCAGCGTCTGCGTCGAATCGACGATGCGGGACGCCATGTTCCGAGATTTCAGGTGCGTGCTCCTGGCCGATTGCACGGCCGAGCCAATCGGCCAGGGACTGTCCCGAAGCAACCACGACGCCTCTCTCTTCATCCTGCAGAGGGTGTTCGGATGGGTCTCCGACTCCGCCCACCTCATCGAAGCCCTGGGCGCCCAGCCTGTGGTGAGCCAGAGCTTCCTCATGGAGCAGCGAGTCGCGAACAAAAAAACGTGCAGGCCGGAGAGAAGCTGAGTGGGTGGCAAGATCATGCTCTCTCATTGGATGGCACGAGACGAATTCTCGAAAGGAGCAACGATGGAAACACCAAACGAGCCGATTGTGTTAGGACCCGGAGAAGGCAGAAGCTTCCCCTTTGGACGCCGGACCATGATCTCCAAGGTAGACGAAGAGGACACAGAGGACGTGGCCATCTTTGAAACGATGCCTGAGCCAGGAATGCCTGCCGCACAGCCCCACCGTCACTGGGAGGCAGTCGAAGCGTTTTACGTCCTGGATGGGGAGATGGAGTTTCTGGTGGAGGAGCGCATCGTGCGCGGCCCGGTGGGCACCTTTGTCTTCATTCCCCGTGGGGTGGTGCACGGCTTCCGCAATCCTGGACCGGGACCCGCGAAGATGCTGGTGCTGGTCTGGCCAGCACATGGTCTACGCATCGTGAAGGACCTGGGCGCACTGCTGGTGGCTGGTGGTCCCCCCGATCCCGAGCAGATCCAAGCCATCTTTGCAGCAAACCAGTCTGAAGAGGTCCATGATGGCTTGGAGCAGTGGAGGTAAGGTGCACATATGTGTGCCTCAGTACTCAGCACAAAAGAGACGATGTTTAGCCATTCTATCGAAGCACTCGGCTTCGCAGCCATATCGACGAGGAGAACTGCCATAATGGATGGACAAGACAACCGCCTCCTGCTCGAGCGCTATCTCGCCGCGCTCCTCGATGCTGAGCAGGAGTATGCACTGCGTGTGGTAGCTACTTCGCACATCCGTTCGCAAAATGGGTGAATTGCTTTTGATTTCTGCATTTTCTCGGAGCTGGGGCATTCACAGATGGATGACCGTGGACCCGCAGCAGCAGCTTGAGCAGGTCTGCCCCAATTGCTTGCGCTCGAAGCCCTCAAGCGTGTTTGAGGGCTTCGGGATTGGCGACGTTCATCCGATTGCCGGCGGCAAAGGCGAGAAGTTGATCGAAGGCGGCCCCGAACAGGGATTCGTAGCTGTCCTTTTCGACATAGCCCAAGTGTGGAGTGCAGACAACGTTGTCCATATGCAGCAGTGGATGATCCGCGACCGGTTCGCTCTCGTACACATCGACCGCTGCGTACCCTGGACGCCCGGCGCGGAGCGCCTCTTCCAGAGCACCCGGTTCAATCAAAGCCGCTCGACTGGTGTTGACGAACAGGGCAGACGATTTCATCTTCGCCAGGTCTCCTGCCGAAACAATGCCGCGCGTCTCCTCCATCAGTGCGAGATGCAGGCTCAGTACATCGGTATCCCTAAACAACGCGTCCCGGCTGGCGGCAACCTCGATGCCGTCAGCATGGGCGCGGGCGCGTGAGCCCTCTCGTCCCCATACCAGCACCCTCATCCCGAATGCCTGCCCGTAGGTAGCGATCAGTCTCCCGATGTTTCCATAGCCGAAGATGCCTAGCGTGCGACCGGAGAGGGCCCGCCCCAGCGTCCTCTGCCAGTGGCCCGCCTTCATGGATGCGACCTCCTGGGGAATGAAGCGCATCGCGGCCAGGATCAGCCCCCAGGTCAACTCTGCCGTCGCATACGGTCTCCCCGGATGGGGGGGTGTAGCATAGACGACGGCGACGCCGTGACGGGTGCAGGCCGCGAGATCAATGTGTGGAGCCCGTTTGCCAGTTTGGACAATGAGGTGCAGGTCCGGCAAGCGCGCCAGTAGTGCCTCGATGATGGGAGTGCGCTCGCGAATGAGCACAAGAGCCTCCACTCCCTGCAGGCGGGCCGCCAGAACTTCGGGGTCACTTATATGTTCACGAGAGATGACGACTTGCTGTTCGTTGAGCTTCTGAAAGCAGTCGAGCATTCTTACGGCATCCTGATAGTCGTCGGGAATGGCTATCTTCATGCGTTCTCCTCAGATGTGTTGGTTCAACGAGTCACGAAGCGGCGATGGGTTGCTCCTCGACAATCAGCTTGACAGGGATATTGCCCCGCGTGGCATTCGAGTACGGACAGACTTCGTGGGCAAGCTCAACGAGTTTCTCAGCCGTGGCTTTGTCTACACCAGGCATGAAGATATGGAGTTCGACGTCGAGTCCGAAGCCGCCTTGGCCTGTTGGTCCAATGCCCACATTGGCCGTAATCGTCGTGGGGCCCGCCTCCACGTGCTGGCGACGCGCGACCTGCTCAAGTGCTGACTGGAAGCAGGCTGCGTACCCGGCGGCAAAAAGCTGCTCAGGATTGGTGCCCTGACCACCATCTCCCCCCATCTCTTTGGGAACGCTTAAATGCACTTGCAGATGGCCGTCAGAGGACTGCGCCTGGCCTTTTCTACCTCCTTGGACGGTTGCTTTCGCTGTATAAAGAATCTTCATGGTCTTTTGCGCTCCTGATAGGTGATATACGCGTTATGTCTCACATGATGAGAACAACAACGGCCGCTTTTCCATTCCCGCCCGTGTAATGCGTGTAACGAGGTCACGCACAAGATGAACCGCACCCATGCTATTGGGCAAAGAAACTCATTTCGATGCCACAAGCCAGGGGCTATTTCGCCGAGCCATTGCTCAGAGCGGGGCAGGCCATCACGCCATCTCTTCCACAAGCGCGCAGAGGATAGGCCAGTATCTTGCCGAGAAGCTGGATGTCGAGCCTGAGGTAGAAGCCATCGCGGCGGTTCCCTCTGACCAGCTGATCGCGGCCCAACTGGCATTGAGCGCTGATGTTTTTGAGCACCCAGACCCTGCACGTTGGGGCGAGGTGGCGGCTGATGCCTTTCGAGCCGGTGATCGACGGGGATGTCCTTCCTGCGCGCCCAATCGATCGCATCGCTGCTGGAGTGGGCGCAGAGATCGACGTTTTGGTTGGAACCACTACTGAAGAAGAGCGCCTGTTTTTGGTTCCCAACGGCGCGATCAATGCCATTAACGGGGATATCCTGACCGGGGTGGTCGCTCTGTATGGACTCCCGGTAGCCGAGACGCTAGCGACATATCAGGCAACGCGTCCCGATGCCAGCGCGGGTGATGTGTACGAGGCCATTCTCACCGACTGGTTTTTCCGTCTTCCCACCATCCGCTTGGCCGAGGCCCACAGACGGAACAACGGGCGCACCTATATGTACGAGTTCGCCTGGCGGTCGCCCGCGTTTGATGGGCAACTTGGCTCATGCCATGCCCTGGAGATCCCGTTCGTCTTCGACACGCTCGCTATCGGAGGCATGGAGGTGCTCCTGGGAGACGCCCCTCCCCAGCAGACGGCTGACAAGATGCATGCGGCCTGGGTGAGCTTTGCCACATGCGGCGATCCTGGCTGGGCGCAGTACGACCTGAACCAGAGACTGACGATGCAGTTCGACACCCGTTCTGATCTGCTGAAAGACCCTCGCCGTGCCGAGCGAGCGCTGTGGGAGGGTCTGCGGTAGACTGCACTGAAACGACGCCCGTGTCCGTCGTCAAAAACTGGTGGTGGGGGAACTGTGGACAGCTCCTCCATCTTCAGGTCAATGACCTTTGTTTGTGCCTGTAGTGGCTACTTTGGACATCTGTTCGCAAAATTGACAGTTTGGTTTTTCTCCATACGCATATTTCCTTGTCATAGGGTCTTCCAGGTTGGCCTGTTTGGTGGAGTAAGAAAACGAGAAAAGGCTCTACTCGTTGAGGACAACTCATCTTCAGAATAGGGTGATGTCTCATGGGCATACCTCTTCAAGCCAAAGACATGCATGAAAAAGTATCTCGTGTAGAAACGATATTTAGGTGGGGTTTCATGGAAAGTACTTTTTCTAAAGTTAGTGCGGATTCGCGTACTATTTCTAATAATAGGGCGGATTTTTCTAAATTGCGTTGAGGCCCATTTCTCGCTTCTCAGGCAAGGAAGTTGCGCCTGCCATATGGGGCAGAAAATGTCTGAGGCCAGTCCATGTGTGGATTCATGAGCAATTGGCCTCAATTCCAGTACCCAAGTCGCAGGCCCCTATTTTGCTCCCTCACGCTCATTCTAATTCTAAAGTTGCGGCGGACGGCACATGTGTGAGAGGTTTTCGTAAAAGAGCGTTTTCTGCGATGAGCTGGGACTTGTTTCTGCCAAGATCGGCGAGCGTTTCGAGGAGCAATGAGGTACTGAGCGGTTTCGTCCATTGAAGAAAGCGAGGGGGAAGCACGTCCATGCAGAAATCCCTCAACTGCAGGAGATACGTAAGAACACGATCCACGAAATAAGCTCCTCCTTTACATGAGAGTACCGGTGTTCGAGCATGAGAAGATGTTAACGACTACCGATTTTATCTTCTCCTACCTTCGTTTGCAAGCAAAGAGGGAGTATTCTATCCTTCTCGAAGGGCAAATTTTTGAACGGATGACCCAAGATGGTCATGAAAGGGGTTCACCACCCAGGATGAAAACCCCCTTTCAGAAGAGTAGCCAGTACAGGCTTTTTCTTTCATACAGAGATCTCCCGAAGCGGCTGCTCATGTGCGGAAGAACCTGGCAATATGGTATCATCTCTTTCAGAGAAGAGTGATGCCGTAGAAAGAGAGACAGAGATGCTCGACCTCTATCATCGGTTGTGTATCCCATACGTTCGTCTGAACCTCCATCTGCCTGGTGCAATCAGTCGTGTCTCTCGGAGTGGTGCTCGACCTTCGCACGCGCAGGAGTCCCGCGTGGTGAGAGTGGGTACGCTCCTCAAAAGCCCGACCACAGATGACCTGAGAACAGGTGCCGGTTCCACCCGCTGCACACGAGAGGTTCTGACTCCGCTCCACTCTTTCCTGAGAATGCTCTGCGTGCGCTGTGTATCATCTTTTCAATGAAAGAAGGAAAGCATGAAGTATAGTGTCGAAATTCCCAACGGCTGGAAAATGAACTTGGCGATGATCAAGGATCCCATTGAAGCCTACGAAGCGATGACGAATGTGGCCAAGGCAGCCGATGAGGATGGGTATGAGTCCATCTGGATGGTTGATCACTTTCATACCGTTCCCACGCCATCGCAGGAGGTCACCTTTGAGACCTGGATGTCGCTGGCGGCTCTGGCACGCGACACGCGACGCGTCCGCATTGGCCAGATTGTGACCTGCAATGGCTATCGCCATCCCGCCTTGCTCGCTAAAATGGCCAGCACCTTCGATGTCCTCTCACATGGCCGCTTGAATTTCGGCATTGGGGCGGGGTGGTACGAGCACGAGTATCGAGCGTATGGCTATCCCTATCCTGATGGCCCGCAGCGCCTGCGCATGCTGCGAGAAGCACTCCAGGTCATTCTTGCCATGTGGACGCAGGAAGAGGCCACCTTCGAGGGCACGTATTACCAGGTACGTGGCGCCATCAATCAGCCCAAAGGGGTGCAGAAGCCGCATATCCCGATCCTGATTGGCGGTGGCGGAGAGAAGGTCACACTCAAGCTCGTCGCGCAGTTTGGCGATGCCTGTAATGTGCTTGGTGATCTGGAGACGATCCGGCATAAGCTAGCCGTGCTCAAAACGCATTGTGAGACGTTGGGACGCGACTTCGCGACGATCCACTGCACCACCGGCGCTGTCTGCTCCATTGCTGAGAACGATGAAACGGCGTTGGCTTTGCTTCCTCCTCCTGTGAGGAATCAGCTCAGAGATACTTCGCTTGTGGGCAGTCCGCAGACAATCCGTCAGCGTATTGCGGCACTGGAAGAGGTCGGCATCCACGAGCTGATCCTCGATTTCCCCACGAGCGCAACAGACCTGACCCCCATCCATCGCTTTGCCCGGGAATTCGTCGCTCAGTAAGACGAGGGAGGACTCATCCCGAATCGTCCAGGAACTGATCAAGCAGGAACAAGTTGGGAATGCCGGACAAGCGAGGCTGAGGCAAAAAAGGCCTCCTCTGCGAGACTGTTGAAACGAAAACGACAGAACCAAGCAGAGGAGTCGATGTTGCACTGGGACCGGTGGTGAGCGAACGAGTTACACATGTTCCTCTTGTATCGTACGCAGGGTCTCGAGCGCTTCTGTGACATGTTTCTCTGAAGTAAATTGTGAGAAGAAGATGTGACGGACAATTCCCTGTCTATCGATGACGTATGTCACGCGCCCCGGAAGACCAAAAGCAGTAGACACACCATAGCGCTTTCTGATGATGCCACCCTCATCGCTCAACAGAAGAAAGGGGAGCTCGTGTTCCTGAGCAAAATGCCGGTGGGACTCCACGGAGTCTGAACTAATGCCGATGACCTCCGCTCCGGCAGCCTTAAAGACCTCGTACCTGTCCCGAAAGGCGCATGCTTCGGCTGTACAGACGGAAGTGTTATCCTTTGGATAGAAGTACAGCACGATGGCCGTCTTCCCGAGAAAATCTCCAAGGCAGACCCACGCCCCTGATTGGTCGGGGAGGGTAAAGTCCTGTGCCCAGTCTCCAACCTGCACCTTCCCTTTTGCCGGCTGTGCCTGGTTTTCACGTTTGCTCATAGCGTCTCCTCCTCTTGAAAATGAATGTTTGTGAGAACAAATAGAACCGTTCTTGCTTCTTGTCGAGCTTGCCTTACTTCTCTTTGGAATGATCAAGTGTATTTATGATGTTATGCACTACATTGTACGGTTGGCACTGGAATCAAGCGCGTCGTGGCATCAGGATGCGGCACTTTATTGTTGAGTGTTCCCGTGTCAATCACCACATCTTCTCCGTTGAAGGAGAGGGCGAAGCGATCCAGGCTCCTTGGGGCTGGGCCATCCAGATATTCACCAGTCACATTATAATGAGAGCCGTGACAGGGGCATTTGAAACTCACACAGTCATCGCGAAACGGGACGGTACAACCCAGATGGACACATCGTTGAAACAAGGCAATCCAGTACGAGCCATCGCTATCTTTAACGACTGTCTCCGAGGCCAGCTGATCCCCAAGCGTTGTCCCTTGCAATGAGAACGTTGTGTCTTGGGCGAGATGGACGACATAGGCTTTAGCCGGTTGGCGATAGAACATGCCAGCTTGATCGATCTTGAAATCAGAAGGCCTGGCAGCCAGAAAATCTGCTTTTTTGCCAACTGTCAATAGAGAGCCAAACTGACCGGTCAGGTTTGGATACAGCATGTTGAGCGCACCAGCCACACCGGCGGTTGCAGATAGTCCCCAGACGGCAAACAGAGATCGACGAAGGAAACGCCTGCGTGACAATCGCTGTTTCGCAATTTCAGCAGCTTCAGCCCCTCCACCATGCAACATTTCATATTGTTGTGGTGTGAGCTGTGGTTTTATCGGCGGTGTAGTAATACTCATGATGACCCACTTTCTAGCCTGGTAGAAGCTCTTGCGAACTCTCTACACATGGATGTATTGATATCTCTACTTGGCGACGCATCCGCGCATCTTCTTCAAAGATCTCACCTCGAGTTGGCGAACACGCTCACGTGAGATACCCAGTTCTTTCCCGATTTCGAGCAAGGTACGGCAGCGGCCATCGCCAATACCGTAGCGCAGGGTGATGACCATGCGTTCACGTGGATTAAGCAAGGCGAGCGCTTGATGCAGTTCTTCATCAAGGAGATGGTGCGAGGCAGTTTCAGTCAGGGCTGCACTATCATCAAGCGTGTCAACGAGTGAGAAATTGGCCTCATCATCAATGGGCGTGTCAAGAGAAACAGGCTGTTCGACGAGGCCAAGCAGATAATTAACTTCGTCCAGATCCATATTGCTTGCCCCAGCTATCTGCTCCGGCACGGGATCCTGCCCGCTCTCTTGCGAGAGTTGCGCCGAGATGCGTCGGACCTTGCGCAGGCGTGTCGCCACATGCTCAGGGAGATGAATCAGACGTGACTGATCTTCAACAGCGCGGCTTACTGCCTGGCGGATCCACCAGGTCGCATACGTTCCGAAATGGTAGCCACGCTGATAGTCAAATTTCTCGGCGGCACGTATCAGCCCCAGGTTACCTTCCTGGATGAGGTCTACAAGAGGCACACCTGAATTGTTGTAGTGACGCGCAATAGCGATGACAAGGCGCAAATTTGACTCGATCAGCTTGTGACGCGCCAGTTCATTGCCGACACCGGCTTGTCGCGCGAGATCGGTTTCCTCAGCATAAGTGAGGAGGTTAAATCTACGAACATCACACAGGTAGCTATTCAAGCTATCTTTAGATTCCGTATCCTGCCGACCAGTGATGGTGCGCGTATCTTGTGAGTCTTTGAATAATACCATGAATCCCTGCTCCCTTTGGAATGCTTGCCGTTTCGAGTATCTATTCAAGTTATTCGTGATCGGTTACTCGATTCAACACTCGTTCTTTGCTTCAGGTGTGCTACACGCTCTACCAGAGATATACCTTACTGATAGGCCGGCATACATCGACAGAAACGTGTAATTCTTTCCCTTCATTGCCCTGGGAATCCTCTAGACAGAATTACCTAGCTACCGTTGTTGTGGTCGGGAGAAACAGATCGTCGAATTCGTAGGGTGTGAGAGTGGCTTTCAGGCGAGGTTGTGCTCGATGGCATAGCGGGTTGCTGCACTGCGCGAAGTAATGCCAAGCTTGCTATAGATGGAACTGATGTGGGCATGGACGGTGCGGGGACTGAGAATGAGCTTGGTAGCTATCTGGATGTCAGTCATGCCGCTTGCCAGCAGGCGCAGGACCTCTACCTCGCGTGCCGTCAATCCAGCTGGATAGGTCGTGGGGGAAGTCACGATCTTCGTCGAGGTTGGAGCCGGTTTTTGCCCCCTGGCGGCGAGCGCCTGCTCCGGTGTCAGAGAGCGTCCATGGGCCCAGGCGGTAGCGAACGCCCGCTCTCCCAGGTGAGCACGCGCTGCTGAGACCGCGCGCTCATAATCAGCACGTTCAACGAGAAAAATGGGGATGCCGAGAGCATCACGTACAGCTTCTGACGCTCCCCACAATTGTGCCGCCCAGGCTAATTGTCGCAATGCCGCGACGACTTCCCCCAACTCTACCAGGTACACGGCGGCTACCCATTTTTCGCCCAACTCAGCGGAGATTGCCAGGCTCTGCTCGTAGTACGTGGAGGCTGCTGTGTAGTCGCCCCCGGTGGCGAGTACCTTCCCTAAAACGGCGAGCGACTTGGCCGTACCATGCCGGTGTCCTATTTCCCTGTAGAGCTCCACGCTCTTCTCAGCCAGCGAGCGCGCCGTGATCAGGTCTCCCTGACTGAGAGCCAGTTGACCCGAGACGCAATCATACGCCGCAATACCCTCCTTGAAGCCCACATCCTCAGAGAGCGTGAGACATTCCTCGAGCAGAGGGATCACCTGCGCCTGATCCACCTGGGAGACAAAGAGCACCTGGGCGAATTGGGAGAGGGTATGAGCAAGACCCCGCTTGTTCCCCGCCGCCCGGTGAACCGCCACGCTCTCCTGGTAGAGGGCACAGGCCCGGGTGTACTCACCCAGGCTGCTGGAGAGCAGTCCTAACACAAAGAGGGAGTAGGCAATGCGATCCATATCGTCTACCTGCCTGGCAACTGCCAGGGCTTCCTCCGTCAGAGTCCGAGCTGCAACCATCTTGCCCTTCGTCCAGGCTACACTTCCCAGCAACGAGAGCGCGAAGGCTATGCCTGGTTGGTCTTCGAGATCTCGATACAGCGCCAGGCTCTGCTTGCCCAGTTCCTCTGTGCGCTCATGGTCGCTTTGGACGAAGGCCAGGTACGCCGTCACGAAGAGCGCCTTCGCCTGTACTGCTGCCTCGACTCCCTCGCTTACAGCCAATGCACGCTCCAGGAAATGCCGCCCTTCACTGATATGACCATGTGCTACCCAGAAACTGCGCAGCGCTCCCGCCAACCTCAGGGCCATCTCTCCCCTATTAACAGCACGTTGCCCGGAATCGTCTTTGCCGGCCTGTTCTATCACCCACTGCAACGCCGCTCGCAGGTTGTCATGCTCCCGCTCCAACTGCTCCAACCGCGATGCTTGCTGTGGCCCTCCCAGTTCTAGCTCTGCCTCCTCCGCCAACGACAGGTAGTGAGCAGCATGAGCCTGGCGGGTGATCTCCATCTCGCCAGTCGCAGTCAAGCACTCCAGACCGTACTCACGGATCGTCTCCAGCATCACGAGTCGGGGTTCCTCCCCCTCCTGATCCGTTTGTCGTAGCAAGCTCTTATCGATCAGGGAAGCTACCCCATCCAGCACGTATGCCGGCATCTCACCGAGAGCTTGATAGAGACCCTCCACAGCTTCCAATGTGCAGCCGCCAACAAAAATGGAGAGGCGCCGGAAGAGACGCTGCTCTGCGGCATCCAGCAAATCATAACTCCAGGCGAGCATGTTGCGCAGGGTCTGCTGCCGCGCAGGAACATCCTGGGGCCCACTCGTCAACACGTCCAGGCGATGCTCCAACCGGGCCAGCAGCGCCTGCGGGGGAAGCAGGTTGATGCGCGCCCCTGCAAGTTCAATGGCGAGAGGCAATCCATCCAGGCGGACACAAATCTCCGCGATCGTGCGGCTATTGACGGCTGTCATCGTAAAATTGGGCCTGGCAGCCCTTGCTCGCTCCAGGAAAAGGGCGACCGATGCATACTGTGAGATGGTTTCGCTCTCCGGAAGATGAGAGAGGTCGGGGAGCGCCAGTGGTGGGACAGGATACTCGTGTTCTCCATGAACGTGTAACACAGCACGGCTGGTCACCAGGACCTTGACGTGAGGACAAGCAGCCAGCAGGTTTGAAAGCTGCGGTGCTGCCGGCAGAACCTGCTCAAAGTTGTCTGGCAGTAACAGCAGGTGCTTGTCTTGTAAATAGGATGTGAGAAGATCGAGGAGTGATCGCTCTCCCACCTCCTTGATGCCAAGGGTGCGCGTGATCGTGGCGACGACCAGTTCAGGGTCGCTCACGGGTGCCAGTTGGATGAAGCAGACGCCGTCGCAAAAGTCATCCAGCAAGTCGGTCGCGACTTGCAAACTCAGGCGTGTTTTGCCAACTCCGCCCGTACCCGTGAGCGTGACGAGGCGCACTCCTGGTCGTCGGAGGAGTGTGCAAACTGCCTGTCTCTCTTGCTCGCGTCCGATCAGCGGTGTGAGTTGCGAAGGCAAGTTGTGGAACTGAACGTTGACTGCATCTAACATATGTTCAACTTGGAAGCAACCGGAAAAGTGAGTCCGGGAACTGATTCACAATTGAGTCCAAGAACTACTACGGAAGGCAGTTACAATATGGTTCGTCTATGACGACCTGTTCAAGATCAGCAGCACGTTTCAAAGCACGAAACTGTAAGACTTTGACGTTTGCCTCTGTCACTCCCATCCTTGAAGCAGTCTCTCTTATTGAGAGGTTGAGGAGAAAACGGCAATGCAAGACCTCTCGATATCGCTGAGGCAATGCGCGAAGAATACGTTGGACGCGGTCGGCGGCGTAGCTGTTTGTCACTATCGTCTCTTCCCGCATCGTGACCTCCCAGCCGGTTTCTAACAACTCATCCAGTGAACTCGAGGGGTGACGATAATGATCTCGCCAGTAGTCCGCGATAGTTGTGCGTGCAATGAGAAACAGCCATTGTTGCACCCTTTGCCGGCTATGACTGAGATCAATTTTGCTTACTACTTTGAGAAAGATTTGCGACGTCAGATCCTCAGCATCCTCTCTGTTCCGGACCTTGCTATACATATAGCGATAGATCAGGCTAAGGTTCTCCTCAACAAATGTTTGGTACTCCTGCACATCCATGGGAATATTGATGCTATCTCGTACATGCGATATTGTTGGCATCTGTATCTCATCTCTTTCCAAATATTTAGCTTCCTCTAAGCGATTGGAGGCTCGTACACGAAGCAGCTCGAGGATACTTGTATGTTACGCGCCACCACACTAGATATACCTCATAGAGCGCAGGAGTACATCGACAAAAATGTGTAATTCATCATCTTGTTGCGCAGAAAACCTTCTAGACGAAATTACCTATCAAACGACGTGTGAAAATGGGGCTGGGCAGAGGGTTGGCAAATGCTGTAACCTGCGGCGAATCTACATATGTGAAAGAACGATACGACACAGCGTTCTCCTATAGAAGCTCCTGGTTTCAGGCCGCAAAATCGCTCAAACCAGTCCTCTGGTTCTCACTTTGACAACGCAGTCAAAGAGGTGATTCTGCCTCTGCATCCAGGAGCTTCAACAATCATACTAGTATACTCATCCAGGTGATCGTTGATCACCCAGAAAGCGGTTCAACCTATGGATACTCAGGTTGTACGTATGTACCAGCGCAACACAGATGATCAGAGCCCGACAGGACGACAGCGCTCAGGCGATGGGAGCAACGACAGCAATGGCGGTAGCCCACGAAATAATGGCAGGCAATTATTGAAGCTCTCTCTCCTTCTAGTCGGTATAGTGTTGATCTCCTGGTCCTTCATCCAATTCTTCTCTCCAGGCTCGAGTGTCAATGAACAAAGTGTTGGAGAGGTACCTTACAGTGTGTTCTACAAGCAAGTTCAAGCAGGCAATGTCAAGGATGCTACTTTCCAGGGGCAGGACATCACCGGTGACTTCAAGAACGCTCTCTCTTTAACGGATGCCAATGGTACCCCTGTGCTTACGAAGCAGTATCACCTGACACAGCTCCCCTACGGCGACCCCAACCTCATCGCCTTGCTGAACACGTATCACGTACAGTACCAGGCGAAGCCCGCCGCTGGTCAAAATCTTTTGCTGAACATTGTGCTCACCTTTCTCCCCTTGATTGTAGTGATCGGCGTCATCTTCTTCTTTGCTCGTCGGGCCACAAAGACCCAGCAGGACATCTCCAGCTTTGGGAAGAGTAAGGCCAGGGTAGAGCTGGGTGATAGGCCAGGCACAACGTTTACTGATGTGGCTGGGGTTGATGAGGCCAAATACGATCTCGTTGAGGTCGTTGAATTTCTCAAGACACCGGAGAAGTTTCAACGCCTGGGTGGAAAGATTCCCCGTGGCGTGCTACTGGTAGGCCCTCCCGGAACCGGTAAGACCTTGCTGGCACGCGCTGTCGCAGGTGAGGCGAGAGTCCCCTTCTTCTCGATGAGCGGTTCAGCGTTCGTCGAAGTGCTGGTCGGTGTCGGTGCAAGTCGCGTGCGTGACCTCTTCGATCAAGCCAAGAAGGCATCCCCCAGCATCATCTTCATCGATGAGATCGATGCCGTCGGGCGCCAGCGGGGTTTCAGCATCAATAGCAACGACGAGCGTGAGCAAACCTTGAACCAGTTACTGGTTGAGATGGATGGCTTTGATACACGCCAGTCTGTTGTCGTCATCGCTGCTACCAATCGGCCCGATGGGCTGGACAAGGCGCTCCTGCGTCCTGGGCGCTTCGATCGGCAAGTGACAGTCGAGCGTCCCGACTGGAATGGTCGCCTGGCCATTCTCAAGATTCATACTCGCAATGTGCCTCTAGCAACAAACGTCGACTTGATTACGATCGCTCGTGCCACTCCTGGTATGGTTGGCGCGGACATCGCCAACCTCGTCAACGAAGCGGCTCTCCTGGCAGCACGCCGCAACCTGATTGCGGTGACACAAAACTGCTTTGATGCTGCTCTGGACAGGATTCTCATCGGTGCAGAGCGTCCTTTGGTGTTGAGTGAGGCTGATCTGAATGTCATTGCCTACCATGAAAGCGGTCATGCGCTGACGGGTATGCTACAGGATTATGTTGATCCGGTGACCAAAGTGACGATTGTGCCTCGTGGTCAGGCACTTGGCGTGACACAGTATACGCCGATAGATGATCGCTATAACTACTCGAAAGAGTACCTGGAGGCGCAACTGGTGACAGCGCTGGGTGGACGCGCCGCTGAGCAAGTAGCAATTGGACACATCACGACAGGCGCGGAAAACGACTTGCAGCGTGTCACGGCCATTGCGCGCCAGATGGTGACGCGTTGGGGCATGAGCGAGCGTCTCGGAACGATCTCCTTTAGCGAACGCGAAGATCCATTCGCAGGAACCGTCCTCTCAAGCGGCTCTCGCGAGTATAGTGAGCAGACGGCCAACATCATTGACGAAGAAGTTAATCGTATCGTGAAGCGGGCCTATGATCGTGCTATCAGCCTGTTGACTTCGCACCGTGAGACACTCAATGGCATTGCTCGTTCACTGCGCTTGCATGAAACGCTTGATGCTAAACAGTTGCGCGCGATTTTGGAGGATACAAGCGCTGTACCAACTGGCCCTCTGTAGTTGGTAAGAATACCAACGTTGCTTTGGGAATCTTCCTTCTAAGCGATTTTAGAAAGAGAAGAGCAGATATGGCCTTTCTTCAGGAGGAACGATCTTGCGCTGTAGAGATTGTTTGAACCTCAGGCGTGGAATGCGTAAGGGTTACCTCGTGCTTGCTTGAAAGCGTGGGGAACGCGATCAACGCTGCCAGCACGACGAGCGCACTCCCAAAGAAGAAAGGTGCGCCCGAACCCCCAATCGCGAAGAGGCTTCCTGCGGCCAGTGGACCTATGACTCGTCCGAGCCCCGCGGCACCTTGTGCAAGACCCAGCGTTTCGCCTTGCCTGGTTGGTGGGCTGGCAAATGAGAGGAGGGACGACACCATCGGCGTCACTGCTCCATCGCCTAGACTTACGATGCCACAAGCAAACACACCGCACAGCAAAAGTTTAGCGGTGTGTGGATGTTGGCTCTTTCGTTTCCTCCGCTTTCTCCTGACCGTTCAGTGCAGGATGCTTGCCCTTGAAGACATGGAAAAGCAACCAGAGTGAGGGCAAGAGCAATGCCATACCAACAAGAGTGCCAATGAGCAGCGCCAGCTGTGTGGAAGGTGGACTGGCAGCATTGCTTATGGTCACAGAAACCGGGACCAGGTAGGGAAATTGCGACAACCCCCAGGAAGCAAAAATGAAGGCCGTGACGGTGAAGGCCAGAACACGCGCCAGGCGGTAGCGCCTCAGTAGCAACGAGGTGGCAGCTCCCACTCCGATCAGCGCTGTAGCAATGATCAGGGGCAGCGCGTGATCGAGCGCACCGTTCAATAAAAGTGGCGCCTGGAACGGTGACAGAATGAAGGCAATGGCATCCAGTCCCAGCGTTATGGCTCCCGCGATCATGGCACGGCGGCGAAACGCCTCCACGAGTTCAGGCTCATTGCTGTTCTGAGCCTCGACTATCAGATTAACGGCCGCGAGCACGGCACACAGCGAGAGCGCTAAAGCGCCGATAGTCAGTGCGAAAGGCGTTGTCCAGCCGGCCAGGAGATCGGTCTGAACACGACCCGCCTCCACGTGAACCTGGCCGCTGGCCACTGCCGCGGCTGCGGCACCGAAAAAGAAAGGGGTGATGGTGCTGGCGGTACTGAACACACGGCCCCAGATCCGACGCGAGGTCGTGGCATCATCAACCTGGCCTCGAAACATAAAGGCCGCTCCACGCATCACGATGCCGATCACTGCCAGGGTGAACGGCACAAAGAGCGCTATTGAAAGCACTGAGAAGGCTAAGGGGAAGGCCGTGAAGAGTCCCACGATCAGGAAGATCAGCCAGACGTGATTCGCCTCCCAGACTGGCCCTAAAGCCTGCCCAATCAAACGGCGTTGACGTTGTGCCTCTTGACCAAAGGCGAAGAAGTCCCAGATGCCCCCGCCAAAGTCCGCTCCGCCAAGGACAGCATAGACGATCAGCGAAAGCCAGAGGATGATCAATATCGTGTAGGTTAATGTCATTTCGTGCCACCCTTTTCTTCACTACTACTACTCACGAGGACAGGCCACTCCTGCTTGGGCAGCGGTGAACGCGCCAGGCGCAGCAGAAGCACGATCAGGGTGATCGCCAGCACCACGTAGATGCCGGAGAAAATCGCAAAGCTGATGCCCAGTCCTGGCGCGGTCGTCACCGCATCCGATGTGCGCAGGATGTTATAGATGACCCAGGGTTGGCGGCCCAGTTCGGTGACGATCCAGCCAAGTTCTATCGCGATAAAAGAGAGCGGAGCGGACAGGACGATCCCCCACAGCACCAGGCGATTCTCAGGAACAACCCGTTTGCGCTTGAAGTAGAGCAGCCAGAATAAGCCCCCGATGAGCAGGGTAAAGAAACCGCTGCCGACCATGCCATCAAACGAGGGATGCACAAAGAAAGGGTCAGGTCGATCTTGAGGCGCGTATTTATCGAGACCTACAATGGTGGCATGTGGATCACCTCTGGCCAGGATGCTCAATCCATCAGGGATTTCGATGGCAAACAGGACCTGCCCTGTCTTATCATCAACGATGCCACCGATCTTGACCGGCGCGCCTTTCTCCGTATGGAAGACCCCCTCCATCGCGGCTAACTTGGCAGGCTGGAGATCCGCAAGCGAACGGGCACTCAAGTCACCATCGAAAATCTGGAATGGGATGGCGATGGCGCCCAGCGCCATCGCCAGCATGAGTCCTTTGCGGTAGTACGGTTCGCGTTTGCCGCGCAGGATTTGGATGGCATAGATAGCGGCAACGCCGAAGCCGGTTGCCACATAGGCTGCCAGGAGCATATGGGTCGTCTCATACGGAGTACTCGGATTGAGTATTGCCTGTAAGGGATTGATACCTGTCACCTGTCCATGCGTAATCTGGAAACCGACTGGCGTATTCATCCAGGAGTTCGCACTGACGATAAACCAGGCCGAAGCCGCTCCACTGATCCAGAGGGGAAACGAACAGAGCCAGTGCGCACGCGGCGAGAGGCGCTCCCATCCATACAGGTAGAGGCCGAGGAAGATGGCCTCTAAAAAGAAGGCAAAGCCCTCCAGGGCAAACGGTAGGCCGATGATCGAGCCGGAAAACTTGGTATAGGCCGGCCAGAGCAGGCCGATTTCAAACGAGAGTATTGTGCCGGAGACTGCGCCGATGGCGAAGAGCAGGGCAAAGGCTTTCGTCCAACGGCGGGTGAGCGTCATCCAGCCACTATCTTTGTACCGGAGAGCAAGCCCTTCGGCAATACACAGAAGCAGTGGCAGTCCAATTCCCAGGGAAGCAAAGATGATATGGAAAGCGAGCGAGGTGCCCATCTGAGCCCGCGCAGCTAAGAGATCAGACATGAAGAACTCTCCTTTACAGACGAGAGATTATTGACGTTTACAGACAAGAGATTATTGACATGTATACTGGTGGCGTATCTTCATCAGAGCTACCACTTCGAGCTGTCGAACACGTTCGCGTGATATACGCAGTTCTTTTTTCGAGCTAATCTTCATACCTTGCGTCGCCAGGTTAATTCACTTGCCGTTCTCGTTCGTGGAACGTACGACGCTACTCCCATCGTGAATGTTTGTTTCTGTACGGTTCGCCACGTGGCGCTTTGCATGGATGGATGTTCTTCCATTCATCGCCAGGCAGACCAGCCCAAGCACAAAGAGGCCAGATCCGGGGAGCCAGAGGGAAAGCGCAAAAGGAACCAGGGCAGAAGGAGTGAGATGTACTGCTTGCAAGTACTCGGTGACCCCCACCCCCACAACAAAGACCCCTGGTGTCAGCGCTCCCGCGCCAATATGACCGTGACGAGCTATCCATGCAATGCCGAGCAGCCCCACTCCAATGGCAAGAAGATGGGCGGTAAGGACCTGGCTATCAGGAATATAGTGTCGAAACATGAGGAAGGTTGCCACCCCAAGAGTTGTCGTCAACCAACCTGCCGGGAGAAAGCGCCTGGGATTGAGCGGGGCAACTCCTAACATTCCCAGACCAAAGAGCAAGACGCCCATGGAATAGGTATTGAGCATGCCTAGCCATGCAATCGCAAGGAAGACGACTCCAAGCAGGAGCAAAACGATGGCCTGCAGGAGGTTATTGGTGTGGTTGCGATCAGACAGGGAAAACGGCCGTTGCATAAGGATTTCCCCTCTTTCTTTGCATATATGTCTCAGGAGTTCCGTTACTACTTGAACCTATGCTGCTCACCATACCAAGAGATATACCTTAATGAGAGTAGGAATGCATCGACAGAAATGTGTAATTCCATCTCTCCATTGCTCTAGCATTCACTAAACAGAATTACCTAGCTGTGATGAGCATGTGTGGTTTTTCGCATTTGGTAGAACTCCTCCTCCTGTGCTGACTACTTGCGTCTGTTGCTAGCGATGCCGAAGATCTGTTCAGTGGCTTAAGGAGCGGATCAAAAAGAAGCTGGCTGGACTGGCATGGAATGATGCCAGTCCAGCCAGCTTTTCTACTCTACCGGAGTGCAGGTGTAGTGTGGAAGTTAGTTGGCTAACTATGCTGGGTGCGAATGAGTTTGCTCACCTGGTGCTGCATCATTCACCTGCGTGCCCTCGCTGTTCATAGGGGAGAGCGTGTGATCTCCTGAACGGCTAGCAAGATGGGTGCGCTGAGCACGTTTCGCCTCATGCATGGCCGCATCCCTTGCCACCACCGTGATGGCAGCGGAAGCCAGAACTATGTCCTTCAGCAGGAACTGTCCCGTCAGGTTGAGGATGGGGAAGCCTGTTACTGCTGGCGCAATCACGAAAATGGTCAGCGTCCCGGCAAACAGCACCAGGGCCAACAGAGCGACATAGCGCACCCAAAGACCAGCGATAAGCAGCACGCCAGCAATGACTTCAAGCGCGCCGAGCACATAGACGAACGTGCTGAAGGCCAGGAAAGGGAGCGACATCGAGAGCAAGACAACGATTGATTGGGGATTTTGAAGATGCAGGGATCCAATCCAGAGCAGGACCAGGCCCAAGCTAATACGCAATAACGGCCCCGCGAGCCGTTCGGCGAAACTGAACAATGTCTTGAAACTGAACAACGTCTTCATAAGATCTCCTTTTTTGGTTTATCTGGGAGCTCCCTCGCGATGAGTGAAAAAGCGGATGACAGGAACCCCAATATAGTTTTTACCTCAATAGATTCGGCGGAGGTTACATCATATCCTTTGCTCCTCCACCTATCAGCAGGGGTTCAGGTCACATGTGAGATTGCTGCATTAGAATGAAATACCTGACGCTGTGAAATGTATTGCCCTTGCGGTGTCCCTGTCAGGCGAGGTGGTGCTCAATAGCGTAGCGAGTTGCCGCACTGCGCGAAGTAATGTCGAGCTTGCTGTAAATGGAGCTGGTATGAGCATGCACGGTGCGAGGACTGAGAATCAGCTTTTCGGCTATCTGGACGTCGGTCAAGCCAGCCGCCACCAGACACAGCACCTCTACTTCCCGTGCCGAGAGTCCATCAGGATAGGTTGGTGGCGGGATAATTGTCTTCGGCGGCGGGCCAGGTTTTCGTCCCTGCGCGACGAGGACCTGCTCTGGCGTCATGGACCGTCCCTGTGCCCACGCCGTGGCAAATGCCCCCTCCCCAAGGTGGGCGCGTGTAGCGGCAACCGAGCGGTCATAACTCGTGCGCTCGACAGGCGGTAAAGGCACGTCAATAGCGTCGCGTAGAGCCTCCGCTACCCCCCAGAGTTGTGCCGCCCAGGCTAACTGTCGCTGGGCCGCAACTACTTCCCCCAATCCCACCAGGCATTGAGCGACCACCCATTTTTCGCCCAACTCTCCAGAGATTGCCAGGCCCTCCTCGTACAACGTGCGTGCTGTTGGATAGTCGCCCTGGGCAGCGAGCACCTTCCCTAAAGCAGGAAGGGACTCAGCCATGCCGTGCCGGTGACCCATTTCTCTGTAGAGTGCCACACCCTTCTCGGCTAGCGAGCGCGCTTTGACAAGGTCTCCCTGCCTAAGCGCTACCTGTCCCGAAAGCCAGGACGATGCGGCAACTCCCTCCTTGAAACCTATCTCCTCGGAGAGTGCGAGACATTCCTCGAGCAGAGAGGGTACTCTCTCCTGATCGCTTTGGGAAACAAAGAGCACCTGTGCCAGTTGAGAGAGCGAATGAGCTATCCCTCTCTTATTCTGCAACTGCCTGTGTATCTTCAGGCTCTCCTCGAACAGTGTACGTGCCCTGGGGTAGTTACCCTGACTGCTCTCCAACAGTCCTTGGACGAACAGCGACCAGGCGACGTACTCCTCGTCGTCGATCGCTCTGGCGAGTGATTGAGCTTCCGTCAACAGGGAGCGCGCTGTTGCTGTGTCGCCTCTTGTCCAGGCCACGTTCGCCAATAGATAGACGGAGTGCGCTATACCTGGCAGGTCTTCGAGTTCCTGGTACAGCGCCAGGCTCTCCTTGCATAGTATCTCCATGCTATCATAGTCGCTCTGGATGAAGGCCAGGTTCGCAGCAGCAATGAGTGCCTTTGCTCGCACAAATGCCGCAGCTCCTTTACTTGCCGCCAGCGCCCGCTCAAGGAAGCTCCTTCCCTCAGTGATGTGACCATGGACCCTCCAGAAACTCCGCAACGCTCCTCCCAACCTCAAGGCAATCTCCAAATCCTGCTCTTTTTCCACGGACTCATCATCTCCAGTTTGTCCTAACGACCACTGCAACGCTGCTCGCAGGTTGTCATGCTCCCGCTCTAAGCGGTCCAACCATACAGCTTGCTGTGGGCCCCCGACCTCAGTCTCCGCATCCTCCGCCAGTGACAGGTAATAGAGAGCGTGAGCCCGCCGCGCGTTCTGCATCTCTCCACTAGTGGTGAGGACCTCCAGGCCATACTCGCGAATCGTCTCCAACATCAGCAGACGTGGCTCCTCCCCCTCCTGCTCCGTTTGGCGCAGCAAGCTCTTGTCAATGAGTGACGCTATCCCGTCCAATACGTATGCGGGCCTATCACTGAGAGTACTATACATAGCCTCTACGGCCCCCAGGGTGCAGCCGCCAACAAAGACAGAGAGCCGCCTGAAAAGTAGCTGTTCCTTGACACCTAGCAGATCATAACTCCAAGCAAGCGTGTTACGGAGCGTTTGTTGCCGGGCAGGGACATCCCGTGCTCCGATCGTCAATACCTGCAATCGATGCCTTAAGCGCGTCAGAAGGGCCTGAGGGGGTAGGACTTTGGCGCGTGCACCTGCCAACTCAATAGCAAGAGGTAGCCCATCCAGGCTAACACAGATTTCAGCGACGGCACGGATGTTTGCGGGAGTCATCTGGAAGTCAGGCTTGGCTGCCTTCGCACATTGCAAGAAAAGGGCTACCGCCGCATACTGTGAGAGGACTTCGCTCTCTGGAAGGTGGGTGAGGTCGGGTAACCTCAGTGGTGGTACAAGAAACTCGTGTTCACCACGGATGTGCAGCACAGCGCGACTGGTCACCAGGATTTTGAGGTGGGGGCAGACTGACAGCAGTTCCGAAAGGCCAGGCGCTGCCCCGAGCACCTGCTCAAAGTTGTCGAGCAGCAGCAGCAGACGTTTGTCTCGGAGTGATACTTTCAAGAGGTCAAGCAGTGGTTGATCTCCGCTCACTTCGAGTCCGAGCGCCTGGACGATAGTGGGGACGACCAGGTTGGGATCACTGACGGGAGCCAGCGGGACGAAGCAGATATCGCCGGCAAAGTCATCGAGCAGGTCAGTTGCGACCTGCAAGGCCAGGCGTGTTTTGCCGACACCACCGGTACCTGTGAGGGTGACGAGGCGTATCTCTGGTCGTTGCAGGAGTGTACATAATACCTGGATCTCTTCTTCGCGTCCAATCAGGGAGGTGAGTTGCGCAGGCAAGTTGTGGGGTCGAGCTTTCCATTGGCCCGCTGTAGGTTCACTTTCGGCTGGGTGTTGCCCAGGGATATCCGAGCCAGACACAAAGAGAGTCCGCCCAGATGCTTCTTCCTTACTGGCTTCTTCCAGGGCTTCGGCAAAAGCCTGCACCCGCTCAAAGCGTTGTTTTGGATTCTTAGCCAGCGCCTTCAATACCACTTGCTCAACGGCAGGTGGGATGGTAGAAACCTTCTCACGTAAAGATGGCGGAGGAGTAAGCGCATGCTTGATGGCAATCTCTGTAAACGACCCGTGAAAAGGGCGATCTCCGCTCAGCCATTCATAGATGACAATGCCCAAAGCATACTGATCGCTTGCTGGGCCCGGATGCGCCTGGATCTGCTCGGGAGCCATGTAGGCAATGGATCCTGCCGCATCCTGGGGATGCTGGGAGGCTGAACTCTGAGTCATGATGGCAATACCAAAATCGCTCAACAGGACCTCGTTGTTGCGCCCAAGCAGTATGTTCTCCGGCTTAATGTCGCGATGGATCACCTTCTGATCGTGTGCATATTGCAAGGCCTCGGCGATCTGTGTGACGTAGGAGACGACGGTGTCAAGCGGGAGTTGCGAA
>MNIY01000202.1 GCA_001919995.1 Ktedonobacter sp. 13_1_20CM_4_53_11 | reverse complement strand
TGAGCTTATCCAGGAGTATGCCTCGCTGCTGACATTGGCCTTTCGCCCCGAAGATTTCTATGAACGTGAGCGTATTGCCCTCCAGATTATGCCATCTTTCGAGGTGCAGCAATCCTACTTTGCTAGCTTCCGGCAGCGCATCATAACGCTCCTGAAAAAGGCGGCCAGTGACCGGCAATCGATGAGCTACCATGAGGCCGAGCGGCAGGTATGGTGGCAGATAGAAGAGGAACTCTTGCAGATTCCCTAAATTCCAGGTTTTGCAGGCACAAGAGCGTGAGTCAGCAGGTGAGCAGCAGCTAAGAAGAGAATGATCAAGATCGCGAAGCCTCTGAAGCGCCGTGCAATGCTGCGGCAATCAGGGAATGGGGGCAGATCGACTGCTGCTGGTATTGAGGGCACTCACACTCAAAGGCCTGGAGTTCTCCCGCTTCACGGTGGTATACGTTGTAGTAGATCCCCTGGCTGTCCCGGACCTGATAATGACCAAGTGACACGATACGTGCATGGGGTTTGGTTTGTTGGCTCGCGGCGAGCGCATCATTGAGCGCAATGACGCGCTCGGCCCTCATGCGCTCGGCCTTTTCGCGCGCGAGCTCTGCTTTGACCACCCGTTCATGCATCACCCACAGTTTCTGGTTCTGGCCAATCGTTTCCCGGATGGCAAAGATAAGCCGCAGGATCAGCAGTACCATAAGTATCCCAACCCCAATAAAGACCCCCATCCTCAAAGTACTATGGCCCCGCGTGGACATCGTGTAGCCCAGGAGAAAGACGACGATCGGGACGAACAGGTAAGGGAGCAGGGATTTCCATAAGAACGATGCGGATGATGGCTGGATGGCCTCTTCCATGGGTGGTTGAGCGCCAGGTGTCGTCCGCGTGGACAGGGTCCTGGAGGCCATAACCATTCGCATAGCACGAGCGCCCAGGCCGACCAGCATGTAGCCCAACGGCCATCCCACGTCCAGCATCGTTCCTGTGGCATACATGTTGTTCAGTTGCTGGTAGTCATAGATACTATCGGTAGCCACAATAATAATGAATGCGAGCGCGAGGATGAGCGCAACCGGCCGGATGGTAAGATCATTGGAGTGGATGATTAGCAGCACGAGGCAGAAGATCAGCACGAGCGTCATGAGGGGGTAGGCCGTGCCGACGACCTGACCCAACATCGAATTGGCTCCATGCAAAATGGTCGGACCGAGTATGAAAAACCAGCTAAACGTGGTTATTCCCACCATGATCATCAGGCTGTCCAGCACAATACGTGTCCGTGTATCGGCTGCGAGTGGCCGCGTGGGCAGCAGGAGAAGAGCGATCAGCACGAAGGGATAGGAACCCAGGAAGCCGGCGTCTGCCCAGGTAGGAAAGAGCTGTGAGGCTGGGAGTTGTAGGATATTCTCGTTGTATGTCCAGAGAACCTGTCCAATGATGTAGCTCAGAATACCCAGGCCGAGCAAGAGGGGTACCCAGCGCTGGCTCGTCTTAGCCGGAGCAACTCGTTCTGCAAACGAGGGAGGGGACTGTCTGATTCGATGGATAACCTCTATGAAAAACGGGAGCGCCAGTATCAAACCAACGCCTTCGAGGAGGCCCTGGATGATATTATCAATAAACGTCACCCGGGCTGGCCCGCCAGGTTTGATGAGCAGGTAAGCAACGAACAGGCCGGTGAGTACAATGACCAGAAGGCCGCTCTTCCAGAGGGAACGCATGCACTGTCCATCAATGACGGTCAGCACCTGCCCCCCCTGCTCAGGTTGCGGTGCAGCGCTGATCCCTGTGTCCGTATCAGCCATGCCCTCATGATCCTTTCGACTCGCGTGCTACGATTGTTCTTAGTGTAGCATCTTATTCTTTCCCTGTCTACACGGATTAGATTAAGGTACCGGGCAATAAATAGCTGGGTATGGTAGCCCAAAGGACAAGCGTTCAGCCCTGTAGATCGGGAAGGGCATTTTTGTCGAGCAGAGTTCCATTGAGGTTGGCTCCCCTGAGATCGGCTCCCCTGAGGTTGATCCCACTCAGGGTCGCCCTGATAAAATTGGCTCCCCTGAGGTCAGCCCCGCTGAGATCGGTCCCCACGAGGATGGCTTCACTGAGTTGTGTAAGGTAGAGATCGGCCTCCCTCAGACAGACGATGGAGAGGTCAGCCCTGCTGAGGTTGGCTCCGCTGAGGTCAGCCCCGCTCAGGGTTGCCCCTTTGAGGTCAGCGCAGCTGAGGTCGCTATCGTTGAGGGCCGTTTTGATGCACAGTGCCCACCTGAGGTCAGCTCCGCTGAGATTGGCCTCCCTGAGGATTGAGCCGTTCAGCGTTGCACCTCTCAGGGTGGCTTTTCTCAGGTCAGCCCCCCTCAAGGTCACTTCTCCGAGGTCGGCTCTATTGAAGTTTACTCCTCTGAGAACGGCTCCGCGCAACGTTGCTCTGTTGAGGGTCGCCGAGTACAGGTTCGCCTCCCTGAGGTCCGCGCTGTTCAGATCCGCCCCGGAGAGATCGGCCCCGCGAAGATCGCTTCCGACGAGATCGGCACTGCTGAGGTTTGCCCGGGTGAGGTTCGCTCCAGAGAGATCGGTTCCCCTGAGGGTGGCCTCGCTCAGCGTCGCTCCGCTCAGGTTCGTCCAGGTGAGGTCCGCACCATAGCCGTCAGCTCCGCGCAGGTTGGCTCCCCTGAGGATCGCCCCACTGAGTGAAGCCCTGATGAGATTGGCCTGAAAGAGGTTGGCTTCAGAGAGATCCGCTCCGCGCAGGTTGGCTCCCCTGAGGATCGCCCCGCTGAGTGAAGCTCTGATGAGATTGGCCTGAAAGAGGTTGGCTTCAGAGAGATCCGCGCCGTCCAGGTCCGCTTCCCTGAGGATCGCCCCGTTGAGGTTTGGTCGTTTCTCTAAATGCTTAGCTCTCCACGTATTCCAGGCACGTGAACCTTTCTTGAGAAGTTTGAGCTGGTGTCGGTCTGTCATTGGGTCACTTCCTCTCCTGCCCGTCGCTCTCATTATATGATTAGGGGAGAGAACTCACAAGGGCGAGGTCCAATTATCTTACACATAAGAAATAAGTCACAACATGGGAAAGCAATGCACTTCATGGCTGCTACGGTGTGCTACAATAAAAAAATTAACTGCTTAAGAGGGAGGACGAGCGAATTAGGAGGGTTCCTGAAAGGCTAGAAAATGTATGAATTAATTGTCCTTTCGCTGTTGATGTCAGGAAGTGCACATGGTTATTCCATCATCAAAACCATGAACGATATCGCAGGTCCCTACACCAAATTCAGTCATGGGCGGCTCTATCCGCTTTTAGTGAGGTTGGAGGAGGAGGGATCTATTGTGACCGTTGACAATGCAACTGTCGAGCAAACAAAAGGACGCCCCCTTCACAGTTATGAGATTACGGAAAAGGGCCGCGAACGTTTTCATGAGCTGATGATGAACATCACCTCGAATGTAGGAGATTATCAAAAACTCTTCTTACACAAAGTGCAGGCGATGGAGCATCTAGAACCAGCAGATCGACTGATCCTCCTTGAGCACTATATCAATTTTTGTCAGGCGCACGTGCTCTACATGATAGCGAAAGTAGAGGAAGTACTGCGCCTGCAGGTGCATGGCATGAGTCCCTCCCACAATAACGCACTCGTGAAAATCATGCGACACGTTGCCGATCAGTGGCAATTAGAACTCGAGTGGGCAAACGGGTTGCTCGAGGAAGAACGAGCACAACAGAAGTAGTTTTTGTCCGTTGCCTGACTGCCTCGGTTCTTTGGCTATTCGCTCTCCGGTGTGGACTTCCGAACATACATGACTCGGATTCGTGGCGTTGACCTTCCTCATTTTCGGATGACCCCCAGCGATTGCAGCTCGTTTACGACCACTTCAACATCCGCGGGGGAAAGCTTCAGTATAGTTGCAATATGCCTGACGCTTCTCTTTCCGTCTACTAAGGCGAAGACCTGCCTGTGCTTCCGAGGCCAGGAACTGATCACGCTCTGTTCTGCTTGCACGATCCGTTGTGGAGGTGTGTTCTGCCTGGCTAACTGTAAAAGGCCTTCCGGCTGCGCGACATGGTGCGGGGGGGAACCATATCGCGCCGGGTTCGGCAGGTTCGCCGGTTGCGAAACCCGTTGTGCAGGCGCAACGTGTCTCGGCGGCGGTAAAGGGTCCGCTGGCGCGGGACGAGGTGCGGTCTTGTGCTGTGTGAAAACCTCCAGCGACCAGGCGAGTTCGCGTTGCCCCCACCCGGTTAACCAACGCAGGGCCTCTTCATCCGAAAGAAGTCTTCTCCCATCGACCAGGCTAAGCACTTGGCATGCTGCAACGTGTCCCTCAGCAAGGTACAGGTGCGCTCGCCACATCTCCCCCATTTCAGTCCTCCCGGCCTTTGGAAGCTCAACATGAACAACCCCATTTTGTCGAGACATCTTCAGGATCCACAGGAGGCTCGCAAAGTCATTGGTGTTCACAAGGTATCCTCTCGGCCAAGAGACAGGACATCTCTTGCTACTCCATGTCTATATGCTGCTGATCTCTGAGGATATACCGCGCGGCCGAAAAAACATACTACATCGTTTCAACCAACCCTCCTCACTCAGGCGGGACTCCGCTCGTTCGGCATCTCCCTTGAGGCAGATGTGGATACTGTACTCTCATCATGGCTCTGACTTGCTCCTTTTAGCATCTCCGTACTAATGATTTCATAGGCTTTGCTCCACGCATCTTTCATTTGCGGCGTGAAGGCATCACCCAGAAAATCCTGGAATGTTTGCAGAAGGAGTTGTCCAACAAGTGGGTAATGCGCTGCTTGCGCGCCGTATCGTTGATGACGCCCGCCTAAATTCCGTATCACTTGTGTCAGGTTCTCGCCACGCTCCACACCTGCCACGATCACAGCAAGCGTGGCGATCAGCGACGATTCTTGTCGTCGCATGCCTTCCTCCGTTGGTGGAAAGAGCTGGCGTGTTTGAGGATAGCGCGCAAAGAGCTGGGAGTAAAAATGCTGTGCAAACGCCTCCTTGTGTGGGGCGACCAGGTTGAAGCTATCCTTTAAAAGGACGGGATCCATTTCTAGCTCTTTTTCACCGGATTGCACTTTGATATGGCCGCTGACCAGCAGTTCATACGTGACCTCCTCGATCTTATCAGATGGCTTGTGAAGGAGCGTGGAAATGCGCTCAACGTTCCGGTGTCCATCGGACAACCAGAAAACTTGCCGGTAGAGTCTGGCCCAGGTTGTTGCAAATGCGGTACGCATGGTTGTGAGTCGCAGCGCATGCTCGGTTCGGCGAGGAATAATTGACCATTTATGCATGAGATCTCCTTCTATGCTGAACTTTCTTTCAATGAGCTCCTTACATTGGCCTGTCTGTTCACACCCTACTATTTTCTACTGGAGTGTTGATGGCTATGAGGTGTCTTTCCCCTGCCCGTCTCATGAGATCGGTGATCATAGCATATGCTTGGGCCCATGTGGCTTCCACTTGTGCTGTCCATTTATCCTGAAGAAATTGTTTAAAGGTCTCCAGGAGAGCCTGCCCAACCATCGGGTAGTGCTCCGCCTTCACGCCATATATAGCATGGCGCCGGCCAAGCTGCTCAACGCTCGGGATGACGTTATCTCCTCGAGTCACACCTGCGACAACCAGTTCCAGTGTTGCCATGAGTAAACTCTGCTGGCGCTTCATGTTGGTTGTGGCAAATAATGGAATGGTTTGGGGATAGAGCGCAAATAGCCGTCGATAGAAAGCCTCGGCAAACGCCTCCTGTTGAGGCTTGACCTCGGCGAAACTTTGCTGCAATAATGCTACATCCATGACGTATCCCTTTCTGCCCATCTCAGGGTTCTGTATTGTACTGCCCGATGGTATTTTGCAAATACTAACTCATCTATATTGCATAAAAGCAGTACTTTCGGGCTACAAGTACATAAATAATTATGCCTCGGGTATATATCTTCGGTGATATGACAACATATGACACAGAGTCATATGCAAAGATCAACAGTGGATTACCTTTAGTGTCTATGAAGAGGAGGAATCTACTCTTGCCCAAATTCAGAATTGAGCTGCTCATGGAGCCATTACCTATGCCTTTGTCACGAGCCATGCACTTCAGAAGCGCGGGTTTCGTTCCTGCCGTACCTCTTTCTTGGCACAATCACTGCCGCAAATGCCGTACGCGAGCGCATTGATTGGAAGTACAGCTTGCCATGTGTGGCGCTAACCGATGTGTTGCAGACATCGGCTAGCAGTTGAGAACGAATGGCAAAGATATTAATTTTGCTCAAGGTACTTTACAGGTTCGGCGTACTCTGAGTCGTCTTCCTACTCAAATGGGTAAGGAGAGGGGTGATATGTATATTGAGTCAGAACCGAAGACAAAGAGCAGTAAGAGAAATATCGTGTTGACGGGATTTGCTCTTGATGCTCTTAGGCTGCATCATCTACGTCAGGAAGAAATGAGGCGTGTAGCTGGTGACTCGTGGCAAGAGCACGATTATGTATTCTGTTCTCCAACAGGTACATACCTTAGTCCAGGACATAACGCGCTTGTACAGCTAAAAAAGTTGCTCGAAAAGGCGGATTTACCAGATATCCGCTTTCATGACCTGCGGCACAGTACAGCAACTATGTTACTCATGATGAGCGTACATCCCAAGATAGTACAAGAGATATTAGGACACAGTGAAATTAGTATGACCATGGACATTTATTCACATGTCCTACCAACAATGCAAAAGGAGGCAATCGAGAAGCTGAATAAAGCGTTTGAGTGAACGCGCAACCGCTGCTACATTAGCGGTAACTGAACAAAAACATAACCCGCTTAAAATCGCTCTAAGACTAGCATCTGCTTACTCTGTTGAGGGAGAGTGGGGAGGAGGTGTTCAGATTTGCACTCGCTCAGAGTTTCTCTCTCCCATCACAAGGTCCCGAACGCAGTCCGTCTCAGGGATGGTACCTCTCCCTCTGCTACTTTCCTTTTTGTATGAGGTTGATGAGGTCGATCAGGGGCGGGAGAGCTTGGAGGCCGGTTCCGATCAGGAGGAGCACCAGTCCAACGACTCCCAATGTACGGATGGGCAGCGCATCGGCCTTCCATAACATGTAGCGGGAGATGCTGCCGGCAGCCGCGTTCCCTAAGGCAAATCCCCCCACGATGAAGACTAAGTTCAGGACTACCTCCCACAGGAGCTGGAAGCCTGCTACAGGTCCAGATACATGGAGGAATGCCGCATAATTTTGCGCCAGTTGATAGGTGAGCCATAGGATGTAGCCAATGACGAACCCGACCAGCAAGCCTTTGCGCGAAAAGACATGGGGCTGAGGAGAAGAGACTTCCCAATGGATGAAGCGCCAGAGGCTGATGAGGGCTCCACAAAGCAACGCAAATGGAACACTTGCTAGCAAGGCGACCACCACATCTCTCGACGCAATGAAAAAGAAGACGAACCAGAACAGCAGTCCCAGCAGCAGTCCCATCCCCAACCCTTTGCGTGAAAAGACCTGGGGCTTAGAGGCAGAAGGATTCCAGATGAGGGATGGCCAGAGGCTGGCGAGTGTGGCCCAGGTGAGGCCCATGACCAGTGAGCTCATCAAAGAGGAACCCAGTAAAAAGAAGGTGACGAAGAAGAGCAGCAGTCCCAGTCCCAGTCCTATGCCAATTCCTCTCCATGACACGAGGGATGGCTTGGCTTGAGAGCGAGGGAAGTCGATTAAGGTCGCCGTGAATACTCCCATCACTCCTCCGATCAGCATAGCTTGGAAGGTAAAGGCAAGATCGAAACTATACACGAAGAAAAAGCGGATGGTCGGGGCGACGACTCCAAGGACAAGGGTGCTGATAAGCCCACAGGTAATGAGTAGGGTCAACCATTGCAAGGGTCCATGTTGGCGACCGAGCAGATCGTAGGCCAGATAGAGTGCTCCGACGATCACCATCAGAACCCCTATGAGGAGGATGCTATCAAGCACAATGGGGGGAAGAACAATCTCTGCGAGTGCAAGCATGATGGCTTTCTCCTGCCTCTCTTTTTCGAACGTGCTCGCTGAACAACGTCAGTAGGTCAGGCTTCATTGGCCTGGCTGGGGAGACCAGCGCATGAGGGGAAACGAGTGGGATGAATGTGGGAGCCAGCAACTGGTCCTGTACTAACGTCGACGAGTTCGGTGTGCATTCCTTTGGTGTCACCTCATGATTGATCTCTTCCATTCTACAATAAAACGTGAGAAAAAGCAGCCCGACTGTTCAAAATAGATGAGCAAGTGAATAGAGAAG
>MNIY01000063.1 GCA_001919995.1 Ktedonobacter sp. 13_1_20CM_4_53_11 | reverse complement strand
CTCCAGAAGCTGTGCTTCAAGCGTGTGGCTGAAAACGGCCATGCGTCGAGCAATATCCTGGCCCGCGGGCGTGAGCGTGACCAGGATAAAACGATTATCGTGTGGGTCACGCCGACGGGTCAGTAACCCAGAACGTTCCATGTCCTTCACAAAGCGTGTCACCAGCGTCCCTTCCATGCCCAGCAGGTGGACGAGTTCGGCCTGACTGATTTCTCCTGTCCGCATCAGTTCACGTAAGAACAAGAGACGAGATTGGCTCATCCCAAACGCTGTTGCATAGAGGTGTGCCTGATAGCGAGAGAGTTGAAGGATCAGAGCAGGGAGGGGAGGCTTCCCTGGATGTTCCTTACTCATAACAGAGCCTTTTTCCCGAGTAAAATCCCTGCTAAACATACGCTATTTTGAGGGGTTTTTATGTCGGGACCCCCAGTTGATCCCTAGAAGGGCCTCTGTCTCTCAAGAGTGCGTTTCAAGAGACCTATAAGAGCAATGGAGCCAAACCAGAGGGCGACCAGCACCCATGATCTTTTCTCGTTGTTGTCTTTCATTTCCCAAGCCTCATTTCATTGGTGGATGATATAGTATGAAGATTCTACGCGCTACGCTGAAAGAGGTTGTATGTTCACTCATCGTATCACAAAACAAAGTATGCTACCTTATTATGCTTTTTAACTTGTTCATGTGGATAGCGGATTATCTGTCGAGGGCCGATAAATCGGCTCCTACAGATGTCCAATGGATAGTGGATCATCTGCCACGGGCCGATAAATCGGCGATGTGCACGATAAATCGGCACCTACTGTTATCCGGATTCATTCGTCAATCTGCTTAATCGTCAATCTGCATAATCGGCGGTGTGCACGATAGACCGGCTCCTACTGTATGGATTATCTTGTTAAAAGTCATGATATATATTCATAATTCAATGCTTACTAAATCCTCATAAAGGAGTTGCTCCACATCTTATACCTGCAGGTCATTACTACGCTCATGACGATCAACGAAGCGATGCCCTTTTAAGTTATTGAACTGCGGAGAAGTCATTTCCTGGTAACCCTCAATGACTTGTTCGGCAAAAGGGCTCAGAGGTTCAGCTGGTTCAAGCACACGCCATGAACGTTGGCCGGGTAGATCTGTTGGTCTGGACAGAACATCGACACCGAGTTTATTCATGAGCACCATGTTGCGCTGCGCCAGGGACGGGTGAGGTACATATGAGTAGAGGGGGGTGTCCATCTCAGCGATCTGCTCCTCTATTTGAGAGGGGTTATGCCTATACTGTACACACGCGATTTGTACCTCTTTCACCAGCAGGTCTTCCTCGACTGCAAAGATCGCATCAAGGGCATGCATCAGATTCGTCCCGCGATTGAGCATGACCAATCGCCCATGCCTAAGACGGCGGGCTAGATTTTTATCGTTATCATGGTAAAGAGCCTGGTGAAGCAGGCGCGTAATATCAGCGACAGGGAGCATATCCAATTTACGATAGAGAAAGTCCACTACAGTAGCAGTATCACCGTCTTGCCAGCTTAGCAAGAGTTCAAGGCAACGTCTTCCTTCGTAGCGACTGATATTCTTGAAAATACTTAACAAGCGATCTTTACATTCGCAAACCCAGAGTGCATGGAGATAGTGAACAGAATCAGCGACAGAGAATGTTGGAAAACGCTGCTGTCCATGGACATCCTGCACGAAGTGAAAACATTCCTCAAACTCCGCTTGAAGCTGCTCGAACGCTGCTAATTTCTGCTTGATCAAACCTTCTGCCGTCATAGTTTCCTTCATGATGACTCCTCCAGCATACAATGAGCCTACGCTATCTATATATGGTACGTTGAAGAGGAGGTAACTGTTACGAGCACTTCCTCAAAGTTTGGCTTTCCTGCGTCCTATTACTATATTAACAAATGATTAACAGGTGATCAATTGTGTTATGCTAAGTGATAATCAGGGTGAGTATACTTACCCCTGCACTTTTCTACTTTTCCAGGTAATGTTTTTTATAGCAGACATGAAAATGGGCCAGGAGGCAACACATGGGTCTACATCAAGACGTGCTGGACATGCTGAAGAAGACAAGCCGAACATTTTTTATTCCAATCAGTCATTTGCCTTCGGGACTACAAGAGGCAGTTTCATCAGCCTATCTCTGTATGCGTGCCATTGATGAGATCGAAGACCATCCCACTCTCGAAAAACATGGGAAGATGAGATACTTGCGCTCAATCAGCCGCCTGTTGCAGGCTCAGACGTCGGTAGCGACCTTTGCACATAGCGGTTTTTCTACAACGTATAATAAACAACAAGACACACTACCGGAGGTTACGCTACGTATCAGTGAATGGGCGTGTTATGCACCCGAGCAAATTGCGCCACGTATTTGGGATGCGACCGCAGCTATGGCAGAGCGTATGGCCAATTGGGTTGCTAACGGCTGGAAGATACGAACCGAAAGTGATCTTGATAGCTATACTTTCGCAGTTGCAGGTGCAATTGGTTTACTTCTGTGTGACATATGGGCATGGTTCGACGGGGTCCAAATGAATCGAACCCCCGCTATCCACTTTGGACGAGGGTTGCAAGCTGTCAACATCCTGCGCAATCGAACAGAAGACCTGGCACGTGGTGTGGATTTTTTCCCGACTGGTTGGTCGCGTGAGCACATGCAGCAATATGCAATGCACAATCTCTCGCAAGCAGATATCTATTCAAGGTCACTCCCACCAGGGCCTTTTGTATTCTTTATCCAGACGCCACTTGCCTTAGCCTATGCCACCCTAGAGGCTCTTGCCCGTGGCGAATCCAAACTGAGCCGCAGTGCAGTACTCCAGCTCACGCAACAGATCAAAGATGATTGACCTGCTTGACTATTTTTGCGTATCAACTGTTCAGTAACGAATTACCAGAGAAGGATCTGTACGTTCTATGAAAGATATCTACGACTTGGTGATTGTGGGAGCAGGGCCTGGTGGATCAGCAGCAGCCCACTACCTATCGCTACGTGGACTCAATGTACTGCTGCTCGATAAGTTTACTTTTCCCCGAGATAAAACGTGTGGCGATGCCCTGACACCACGCGCCCTAAGGGTACTCGACGAAATGGGCATGCTCGAAGACTTACTTAAGGTTGGTCACTCCCTCAACGATGTGGCATTCTTTTCGCCGAAAGGGTACTCAGTTGTGGCACCAGTGCCTAAAAAGGAGAGCAGATCGAGTTATTTACTCTTCACTCCCCGGCTGATTCTCGACAACATTATTCTTGAACGTGCACTGGTTAGCGGTGCGCAATTTCAAAGTCCTGTTCGCGTGACTGATATTGTTCAAGACGAGGATTGCGCTATCATCAGGGGCGAGCACCAGAACCAGGCAGTTGAATACAAAGCACGCATGGTTATTGTCGCAATTGGGGCGAACATCAAATTACTACTGCGTATGGGACTGCTCAAGAAGGCGCCACAGATGATGCTGTGCGCTCGTGCTTATTTTGAAGGCATGGCGGAGGTACTCGACGCGGCCCAATGTCGTTTCGATGGCGTACCCTTGCCGGGCTATGGTTGGGTCTTTCCTCTATCAAGTTCGTCTGCCAATGTGGGCGTCGGCTTTTTCCGCGCAGGCCCGACTGCACGCTGGATGCCCAAAACGGCTCGCACAGTCTTTGATACTTTTACCCAGACTCCACCGTTGCAAAAGATCCTGACTGGCGCACACCGGGTGGGTTCAATCAAAGGATACCCGCTGCGATTGGACTTCGCGCGCTCACCAACGTTTGCCGAGCGGATTCTGCTCGTCGGAGAGGCGGCAGGTTTGGTGAACCCAGTTACCGGTGAGGGCATAGATTACGCACTAGAATCAGGCAAGATGGCGGCTGACCATATTATTGGCATGTTCTCAGCGAATGACCTGTCGATCAAAAACCTCGCTGTTTATGACCGATTGCTGCGCGAGCGCTATCAACGTTTGTTTGTGCTGTGCGACAGGTTGCGGTTTTTGTACCTCAACCCGCTAGTTCTCAACAGGGTCATCCGTTCTGTGGCCCACCAGGATGACCTGATGGAGATGTTTATGAATATCATCATCGAGAACGAGGACGCATATGAAGGGCTCTCCCCCAGAACGCTTTCAAAGGTGGTCTTCGGGTAGGCATAAGCTGGGCGAAGACAAAAGATTCGGTCCCTCACCTTTCCTAAACGGTCTGAATCTCGACAGGTTTGGGTTCAGTCTTTACAGGCTTCTCGCGGAAGTGGGGCATCACTTCTTCTGCCATCATCGTCTGATTCTTCAGTACGAGGTAATCGGGGATTTCACCAACATGTCCACCTGTGACCAGCAGGCCTGCATGGAGTACATCGGTCAGGTAGGCGAGTTTCTCGATGACAGTGTCTACGCTGCCCACGATTATGACGCCGGTATCAACCAGTTGTTTGAAGGAGGCTTTGTCCCTGAAGGTCCCGCTTTCGAGCATCCCTTTCAGGCTGCGCACACTCATGTATCCAGGGGGAACAAAGAATTCGGGGCGAACTTTCAGGCCCCTGTTAAAGAGCCACATGACGTATTTTTCCCCCTCCTTCATGGCTATGTCATCGTTCTCAGCTACGATACAGGGCACACAGAAGGCAAGTTGCTCGGGTTTGGCCTCGTAGCCATATTTCTCCTCGGCCAAACGGCGATACATTTCATAGGCGCGCTTGCGCTGATCCATGGGCATGAAGACCGTCATATAGGGGTATTTATGCCCGGCGGCAAAATCGATGGTTTCCGTGCTGGCGGTACCGGGTAGCCAGATGGGCGGGTGGGGCTGCTGAATAGGGCGAGGCCAGATATTGACATAGCGATAGTTATAATGCTCACCCTCGAAGGCGAATGGTCCAGGACGCGTCCAGGCCTGGATAATCAGGTCGTGCGCCTCGTCCATGCGCTCGCGGCTGATGGTTGGATTGACGTTATAGCTAAAGTATTCCATACCGGTACCGCGCACAAAACCGGAGATGATACGCCCACCGCTGACCACATCGAGCATGGCAATCTCTTCGGCGACGCGCAACGGGTCATCATGGAGGGGTAGCGCATTGCCGACGATGCCGATCTTTGCCCGCTTTACCCTCTGGGTCAGCACGGCAGCCATAATATTTGGTGATGGCATGGTGCCATAGGCGTTCTGATGGTGTTCATTGACGATAACACTGTCCCACCCCAATTTATCAGCGCGCTCAATTTCATCAATGTAGCGGTTATATAATTGATGGCCCTTGATGGGGTCATAAATTGAATTAGGGAGTGTTACCCATGTAGAGTCGAATTTCTCGTCGAAATCCGCAGGTAAGTAGGGCCAGGGCATCAGGTGGAAGTAATGAAACTCAAGCTTGTTCATAAAGGGTGCTCCTCCAGGGCGACCGCAAGTCAAGACGCTTTAAAGCTTGCTCAACATGGTGCTAATTGTTCATAAAGGGTGCTCCTCCAGGGCGACCGCAAGGGTCGCCCCTACTATACACGGGCTTGCCAAGCCCTACCTCTACATTTCGGTTTTGAGGAATTCGGTGATTTGGCGGGCCCATTCCTCGTGTTTTTCAAGCATGGGCATGTGACCTGTGCCGGTTAATTTCACCAGTTCAGAGTTGGCGATGTGCCTGTGGAAGGTATCGCCATATACCGGTGGTATCATGCGATCATTTTCTCCCCAAATGACTAGCGTTGGGCATTGCACGCGGGCTAAACGGCGTTCCAATTTCGGATCATAGTTGGGATTCCAGGCCAGGGAGGCAAGCGTGGTACGCTCTTGATATTGTGTGAGCAGGTAATCTGTATTAAATTCGGCAGGCATCAGGGGCATAGCCGCCATGGGGTTATCAAAACAGGTAGCCAATAACTCTTGAACGTTCATGGCAAACATATCACCGATAAGGGAACCTTTGACCCGAATACCCAGAGCATTGGATAGCACCAGCTTTTTTACTCGTTCAGGGTACCATACGAGAATTTCAGCTGCCATCCATCCTCCTAACGAATGCCCGACAAGCATGACTTGATCCAGCCCAAGTTCATTCAGCAGGTCGCGGAAATAGAGGATATAGTCGCTCATGTCGCGCATCCAGACGGGCCGTTCGGTTAAACCAAAGCCGGGAATGTCGGGCGCGAAAACGTGAAAGTACTGAGCAAGAGCATGATGATAATCGAGCCACAAGTTTCCCAGGTTGGGACCGTGGAGGTAGAGTAAAGGCGGGGCGACAGGAGGGCCAGCTTCAAAGAGGTGTGTTGCTATACCCTGCACGCTCACGGTGCGTTCGGTTTTCTCGATAGGGGCTACGACATCTGACATCGTTGTTCATCCTTCTTGGTGGTTTTAATTGCTGTGAGAACTACCAGGATTTGGCCGTGTTTATATAATATCATAACAATGCCGAAGTCGTGCTTATATAACGTTATACTGGTTTGCTGATAATTGGCTTCAGCGCCGGGTAGAGCGCACGATAGGTCTCGTATGCTTGCGCATAGTCACGCTCGACTGTGGGTTGCGGTTCGATTCGCTCTACCACGTGTATGGTTGTCTCACAGGCCTGGAGTATTGAATCGTAGATACCACTGGCGACACCTGCCAGGAGAGCAGCGCCAAAGGCAGGCCCCTCTGTCGCGTTCGTGGTCACAAGTTCCACTCCTAGCACATCCGCGATAATTTGACGCCAGAGGTGGCTTTTCGCGCCGCCGCCAGTGGCGCGAAGTTGCTCCATTGGCAGGCCCTGTTCTCGAATGATCGAGAAGCAATCCTTTAGACTAAAAGCCACACCCTCTAATACGGCGCGTACGAGGTGGCGGCGATCATGACTCGCGGTCAATCCGATCCAGCCCCCGCGCGCATAGGCGTCGAGATGGGGCGTACGCTCTCCCTGGAGGTAGGGTAAGAAAAGCAGGCCATTGCTCCCAGCAGGTACGGATTCAGCCTCTCGCATAAGGAGTTCGTAGGCGTCCAGCCCGGTCCAGCGCTCTAACGCTCGCTCGGGCAATCCAATGTTATCGCGCACCCACCGCAGGGAGAGGCCAGCTGCCTGCGTTACCCCCATAAGATACCAGGCATGGGGTACCGCGTGGTTGAAGGTGTGTACACGAGGAATAGGGCCGGACATATCGACCTGGGGAGTAGCGGCGTAGGCAAGCACCACGCCGCTGGTCCCAATAGAGACGAGCACCAGGCCTGGTCGAACGACGCCGTTGCCAACGGCACCGCAGGCATTATCTGCTCCCCCGCCCGCCACAGGCGTTCCAGCCACCAGGTCTGTCTGGGCCGCCACTTGATCGGTGATGGTGCCATTGACAGTATCAGAGGCAACGACAGGCGGCAGCAAAGCTGGATCAATTCCAATCGCTTCCAGTACCTCGCGAGACCATACTCCCTCTTTGACATTCAGCAGGCATGTACCAGCCGCATCTGAAATCTCCATTGCTATTTTACCCGTCAAGCGGAAACGAATATAGTCTTTGGGCAGAAGCATAGTGCGTGCGCGCGCGAAGATATTCGGCTCATTGTCGCGAATCCAGAGCAATTTGGGGGCTGAAAAGCCGGGCAGCGCAGGATTGCTGACGAGTTCGATGAGACGGGCGGCCCCTACCCGCTCGGTCATCCAGCGACATTGGGGCTCGCTGCGCTGATCAGCCCAGATGATGCATGGCCGCAAGACCTGGTGCTGGTCGTCCAACAAGACGACGCCATGCATCTGGCCAGAAAGACCGACACCGCGCACATCGGACGGTTGGACATTGTGGCGCACGGCACCAACCAGGCAGGTTCGAATGGCAGTTATCGTGGCTTGCCACCATGTTGCAGGGTCTTGCTCGGCCCAACCAGGCCGGGGATGCATCAGCGGATAATCGACAAATGCCGAGGAGAGCACCTGTCCATCTTCCGCAGAGAAGAGGGCTGCTTTGACACCCGTGGTGCCGAGGTCGATACCAAGGAGAGCATGCATATTGGTTTTCCTTTACACAGGGTTTTTGCGGCTTAGTAATGCAACGTTCTATTGACTCTGACACTTTACAGAATACTGCTGACGAAATGATTGTACGTCATAAAAGGCTATTCGGAAAGGTGAGCTGACACGTGTAGCCAGGAAGGGCAGAGATGAAGATGCGCTGACCAGCCAGGTCATCTGAAAAGTATCTGTTGAACCAGCAGATAGGCATTCACACAGGCGATGCAGATAGCAAGAATCCAGGAGAGGATCACGAGCCACCGTTTATTCACGAATCTCCCCATCTTCGCTTTTTCACTGGTAAATTGCACCAATGGAATGACCGCAAAGCTGAGTTGGAGAGAAAGAATGACCTGGCTCAAGATGAGCAACGATCCGGTTCCTCGCTCACCATAGAGTAATGTGACGATGATGGCGGGAATAATGGCGATCAGGCGGGTGATTAAGCGTCGGGCCCAAGGGCGCAGACGAATATTGAGAAAGCCCTCCATGACGATCTGACCAGCAAGGGTTCCTGTAAGGGTTGAGTTCTGACCAGAAGCAAGGAGAGCCACCGCGAACAAAGTACCGGCGATAGGGACTCCCAGGACTGGTGAAAGCAATTTATAGGCATCTCCAATATCTGCAACATTCGCATTTTTGGTCCCATAAAACGCGGCGGCAGCTAGAATTAAGATGGCGGCATTGATAAAGAATGCGAAGAGCAGCGCCATCGTCGAGTCGATGGTCGCGTATTTGATCGCTTGTGCCTTCGTCGCGTCGTTGCGCTCAAAAGCGCGTGTCTGGACGATACTGGAATGCAAGTAGAGATTGTGAGGCATGACGGTTGCCCCCAAAATTCCAATCGAGACATAGAGAGCATCAGGATTGGTCACGATTTGAGTTGAAGGAATGAGCCCCGAGAGCATGCCACTGATCGATGGTTGTGCGACAACAAGATTAAAGCCAAAACAGATGGCAATGGTCAAGATAAAGGTTGTGACAAGCGCTTCAATCAGTCGAAAGCCCCTATTTTGTAACAAGAGAACGAGAATGACATCACCTGCAGTAATCAAGACACCCGCCACCAGAGGAATACCAAAGAGCAGGTTCAGCGCGATTGCTGAACCAATGACTTCTGCGAGATCACAAGCGGCAATAGCGATCTCGCATAAGACCCAGAGGGCGAACGACACTGGACGTGAATAGTGATCGCGGCAAGCCTGGGCCAAGTCACGTCCAGTGACAATACCTAGTTTGAGAGCAAGATGCTGGAGCAAAATAGCCACAAGGTTAGAAATGAGAATAACCGAGATCAAGAGATAGCCAAACTGTGCCCCTCCAGCCAAATCAGTTGCCCAGTTCCCTGGGTCCATGTAACCGACTGCAACCAGCAACCCTGGTCCCCCATAAGCGAGAAGCATGCGCCAGAACCCTTTGCCCTTTGGCACAGGAATGGATGCATGGACCTCCGGTAATGAGGGTGCAGTAAGATTCTTTTTCCAGCCTGCTTGAGCAGTTTGTGAAATTGTTTGTGCCATAGTCTATCTCTCCATTTACCGTTCTGATACAGGTTCAGTTGTTGCTGGGCGGACGAGGACAGCCTGCGTCACGGCATCACCTACGGCATGGGTCTGAGCTCCGACGCGCAAGGTGTAAACCCCACCGTAGGGTGCGACTGCCTCCACCTGTATCAGGGCTCCAGGAATGAGTCCCAGAGAGGCTAGATAGCGCAGCAGATCAGGATTTTCATCACTCACGCGCTGCACGATGACCTGTTGCCCTGGTAGCACCGTCGAGAGAGGCTGGCTACTTGGAACGACGACCCCGCCTACATTGTCGGGGATGGGGTCACCGTGAGGATCTTCGGTCGGGTGCCCCAGCAGTGTATCCATGCGATCCACAAAAGCATCCGAAATGGCATGTTCGACCTGTTCCGCCTCCGCATCGACCTCTTCCAAGGGAAAACCCATAACGCGGACGAGGAAGAGTTCCAGCAAGCGATGACGGCGAACGAGTTCGGTCGCCATGGCCTGGCCGGTTTCGGTCAGTTCGACGCCATGATAGGGGGTATAACGAACGTATCCGCGATCAGCCAACCACTTGAAGAGTTGCGTGACGGTGGCATCGCTCAATTGTCCCGTTGGTTCCAGGCACTGCAAGCGCTCCTTCATGACAGAAGTAGTAATGGACTCGCCACGTTCGCGCAGTTTGTAGCAGAGCTTTAAGCAGTCAATAGCGCGAATTGGCAAGGTACGGAGTTCTGGTGACATTGCATGACCTGATGCCGACCCTATTTCTGCATTCGGGTAATGGTTATCTGACCAAAATACGACAATAGATGTCAAGAAGTGGAGTGGTATATTACAAATATTGAATCGGTTGATACATTGTTTTCCGATGGAGGTATATATGCAGTATGGTTTTGTTTTTCCAAATGGTGATGTGCACTCAATCGCTGAGATGGCTGCTGAAGCGGAGGAGGCGGGTTGGGACGGTGTTTTTATCCCGGATTGCATCTACATAGATGTCGAAAGTGATCCTAAAATGCCGGGGTTTGATCCATGGATCGTGCTGGCAGCTATGGCTACGCGTACCAGACGTGTACGTATTGGCACGATGCTGACGGCACCGTCGCGAAGGCGTCCCTGGAAGTTGGCGCGAGAGACAGCGACTCTGGACCAACTCTCTCATGGTCGACTCGTCCTCCCGGTCGGGTTAGGCGCTCTCGATGACGCAGGGTTTGCGAGGGTAGGAGAGGTGACTGATCGCAAGACGCGGGCGCAGATGCTTGACGAAAGCCTGGAGATACTGGCCGGGTTATGGAGCGGACAGACATTCAGCTTCAATGGCGAACATTACAGCGTGCAAAATTTGACTTTCTTGCCACCACCTGTCCAGTCACCCAGAATCCCCATCTGGGTGGTTGGCGCGTGGCCGAGAATGAAATCGATGCGGCGCGTCCTGCGCTGGGATGGTTTGCTACCAAACATGTTGAATGACGACGGATCGCCCGCAGAGATTACCCCTGCTGATTTACGGGATATGAAGCGATTTATCGATGAGCAGCGCACGGAGACGACGCCATTCGATATTATATGGGAGGGGAGGACACCTGGAGAGGACCGGGAGAAAGCGGCGGCAATAGTGAGGCCGTGGGCGGAGGCGGGCGCTACCTGGTGGATGGAGGCCATGTGGACGGCGCCCAATGGGCCAGATGATGTACGCAAACGTGTCCAGCAGGGGCCTCCGCGCATCGATTGACATCAACACCTGCGATGGTTTAAGACGAAACCCGGCACGGGTGGTTGACGGGTGTTATCCGGCAAGACTTGCACCCCAATTATTTTGGACGTGTAAACACAAAAGAGCAGGTTCACTCCTACAAAAACACGAGAAGAAATACCTTCAAGCTCTACCCTGTTCAAGTAAACTTTCTCATAGGAGGCATGACCAACCTCCTATGAACTGTCTTTTGAACACACGTGAGGGATCACGGACTGGAAGGTAGATTCAATGTTACATGTCATGCTCGACCTCTATGGATGCAACGCCAAACTTCTTGCAAATGAAGCGTTACTACGACAAGTGTTGGATGAATATCCCAACCGTATCGGTATGGAAAAAGCAAGCCCGGTCGAACTGCGTGATATCAAAACGAGCAATCCCCTGGATGATGGCTTTTCTGGTTTTGTGATCATCGCCACGAGTCACGTGAGCCTGCATGCTTGGCCCCCCTATGGCATGGTCAATATCGACATTTTCTCTTGCGAGGATTTCGATGTGCAGGAGACTATCAACTTTGCGCAGATGATGTTTCAAACGGACGATATCGAGGTACTCGCGGTTGAACGCGCGCTGCGTTCGCCTCGTTTGCCATCGCAAAGGCATAGCAGAGATACTATGGCAGAATACCCTAGAGGACGGTGTGCATGAAAGTCAAAATAGTGCCATGCCTGTTCTTTCTGCTCAATACATTTCTTTTCGCTACGTATTACTCTGTCTCAAAAGAAGCGCTCGGGCGCATCGAGCCCATTATTTTCTCTTTTTTTGAGATGGTTACACTGCTGCCAGCAGGAATCTGTATCCTCATCTTGACGCGGAAAGACGTGAGCAAGGCGCTGGTAAAGCGGGGTGTACTGGTTGGAAGCTGGTTGTGCCTGGCTCTCTTTACGATTGCGATAGCGCTGAAATATACCAGCGCTACGAGTACCGCTTTTTTCCCCTCTTTGAATGGTCTGCTGGCGGCGCTTATTGCCTGGCTTTTTTTCCGTCAACCTATCGGCAAAGTCACCTGGTTCGCCGGATCAATCTCAATGATCGGAACCGTCCTGCTCATCAGTAACTCATCGATGGGTGGTTGGAGAGGCATGTCTATTGCTTTTCTAGGAGGGCTATTTTTTACCTGTTACGTGTTCCTGGCTGATCATCAACAGCAGGGAGATCTTGCGCCGTGGCCTCTCTTTGGAATAGAGCTTGTCACTATGGCGGGCTGGTCCATGCTCATTGCTTTATTGTTCGGCAATTGGCAGTCGTTCCACCCCACCTTGCCAAAGGATATCTGGGTGATACTCTATGTAGCAGGGGCGACAACATTCCTGCCTACTCTGATTACGGTGTTGATGCAAAAATACGTTTCTCCAGTCACCGTTTCCTTTATCTACATTCTTGAACCGATCCTGGGAGCGATCGTCGCGAACCTGTACTTGCATGAAATGCTGCCAGTTCAGGGCTATCTGGGAGGGGGCCTGGTGGTTGTAGGTACTATCATTCATACATGGGGCGTGTCGTGGCGTCCGGCAAAGGGCCGCTCTCTCGAGAGCGCATTTACGTCGATAGACCATCGTCTTCATCGCTCTTTCATCAGCCTGGTGAGTTATCCACTGCTTTTGCTCGGTATCAGTTTTGTGCTCCTCTACCGGTTTGGCGGCTTTCCACCAGCTGCCTGGTTTGAGCTGTATCGTATCTGGCCCAATCTCTCCACCCTTTTCCAACAAGGAAACAATACATTTGTGATCCTGCTGTTTGTTCAGGCCGTTTGCTGGTTTATTGCCTGGGTGACATTCGGTACGATGGTGATTTTGACAATCTACCATATCGTATCCAGTGCGATCTCGCGCAGAGAGAAACCTGTGGTACAACAGCTTCCGCAGTATCCAAAGCATCCAAAGCGCCTAGAGTACCCAGAGTACCCAGGCACTCCATTGAGCGCTCCTCCATCCGTGCACACAGGGAAAAAGAGAGAAAGAGAAAGCATCAACGCGACAACGCAGAGCCCGACACTTTCTCTCCTGGACGAATTAGTTTCTTAGAGAGACCTGTCTTCTTCTTTCTTCATTCCATCTCGTTTTGGCTGATTTGTTTGCACGGGAGCGGTAAAAGGGCTTCGCGGGACGTTTGACGATGCCTGCGGCGTTCCTTCTAATTGCGACGAAAATAGATGAGTTGCCGGGCGAGGCGTGACTGGCTGAGTTAATGGTTTGTTCGTCAATGGTTGAGTAACTGTCTGGTAACCTGCTGAGAGCGTATCTATGCGCATTGAGCGTAAGAGGCGATGAATCTCTATAAGCTCTCTACAGGAATCTGGAATGACGAGCCGCTCACCCTTCCAATGATTATCGAGAGCATTACACAAATCACCGAGGGCAGTCACCAAATACTGAGCATGGAGGCTTGTCTGCCATAATCGTATCAAACGTTCCGCCATGAGATTCAGGCTGGCCGCAAGGGGCAGCAAGGCGCCGCTGGTCAAACGAGCCCGGGCGCGTACATTGCCATTGGCCAGACTTGCCTGTACGTCTTTGAGGTGCTCAATGCCGTGCTCTAATTCAGCATTATGGATGGCCATTATACGCGATTGCTCTTCAATGCGCTGATTTGCCACTTGCAGGTCTTCGAGAGATTCTGCCTGCTGCCTCGTTAAGCGCGCATTATCGAGCAAGGTCAACACCTGTCGTATTACCACCAGGCCCACCACACCTAACGTTGCAAGAAGAAGCACCGGCCGGATTGCCAGTTGATTACTATCAGAAGAGAGCACATTGAGTGACAGGACAAAGAAGAGGAAGGATAACAGCATATAGGGAAGATATTGAGGAAGGCCAAAACTGACCTGTTCGGCTTGATACTTGACACGTTGTTCAATCACTTCTTTAGGCGTCACTGGCAGGAAACGACGCAATAAGGCTGCTACGCCAATCGTCATCATGCCAAACGGCCAGCCCAGGTCAACCCACGTCGCCTCCACGTAAGTACCCGCATTTTGTTGGATATTGAAGAGGAAGTCGGAGAAAACGAAGAAGCATAAACCCAGCCCGATGACAAGGAGACTGACACGGCGAGCTGTAGCTTGATAGGCTCGTCCCTGCCCACGCAACAGCAGGAACATGACACAGCTGAGCAGCGCTGTATCAGTGATGGGATAATAAAGACCCAGGAATTTGGCAAGATTAGCTTCGCCGGGAGCCTGAGCTAAAGAGCCCAGCAGCAAATACCAGGCAATGGCGAGAATAGAACCCATGGAGATCAGGCTATCCAGCAGTATTAAGAGTCGTTTGCGTCCTGCACCGGAGGGCGGCTGTAACAACAGGCCAGCGAAAACCA
>MNIY01000185.1 GCA_001919995.1 Ktedonobacter sp. 13_1_20CM_4_53_11 | reverse complement strand
CAACCTGGATGTCCGTTTGGAAAACTTGATCGGTATTTATAGTGAGGAAGGCAACCCACATGTGGTGATAGCATATCAGGCCAGCGTAATCAATAGTGATGTGAGCGAACTGGCTGCTCAACCAGATGAGGTGAGCGAACTGGCTTTTTTTACCCCGGAAATGGTTCCCCCGTTAGCTTTTCCCATCGACACAGATATCTTTCGCGATTGGCAGAGCACCCACTGGTAATGTTATGACAACAACGACCTGCTTTTAACTTTGTTTTTATAGACACCAGGGCAGCCCACGAAAAAAAGAGCGTGGACTGCTTTACAAGCATATGCTTCTAGCTACCGTAGTATTATCGCACTTGAGCCAGCGAAACATTCAGATTGGTATAGGCCTTCGAGTAATCTTCTCCAGAGGGAATAATGTTCTGGGCAACCAGGAACCGCTCCATGCTCTGCCAGGTAGCGCTATCGTTATAGCCAAGCTGACTGTTTGTACTCTGCCAGAGAGGAATCGTCGCCTGCAAAACAGCCGAAGCTCGTCCAGAATCCAACCCGGGCACATAGCTCTTACTGATTTGCACCGAGTCCGCAGGGTTCCCAATGACATATTTCAACCCTCTCAACGTTGCTTGCACAAAATTCTGCACTTGTTGAGGCTGATTATGCAGGGTATTTTCCGTGGTCACAATACCATTAGAGATGAGCGGCTGGTAATCGGAGACCGCAAAGGTACGAACATCGAAGCCCTGTTTTTTTAACTGCAGTGGCTCGTTGTTCGAGTAACCAACGACAGCATCGACGTGGTGCCCAATCAGCGCAGCAACCTGGGTAAAGCCAATCGATTGGATATGTACATCATTGGGCGTCAGGTGTGCCTGGTACAACAAGGCGAGCAGACCTACGTAGGTTGAACCAAAGGGTCCGGGCTCACCGATTGAATGCCCCTTCAGATCCGCCAAGGTATGAATAGGCGAGTTGGCAGGAACAATCAAGCTTACAGGATACTTCTGAAAGATCGTTGATACGTCAACAACTTTCAGTCCCTTACTACGCGCTACCAGTGCCTCGTCGCCGCTAGCAAAGACAAAGTTATCGTGACCCAGGACCATCGAGCCAATCAAGTCATTGACGATACCGTGATGAAAGGTCACATCCAGGCCCGCAGCTTTGTAGTAGCCTTTACTTTGGGCTACATAAAATGGGGCGAACTGGATATCTGGAATATAGCCCAGGCCGATGGAAACTTTTGTCAATGATGACGTTGCTGAGGTGGAAGAGGGTGCCGTTCCTGTTGAGGTTGAGCCTCCACAGGCTACCAGCACCAGTGCAAGCAGAATCAACAGGGAAGAATAAGGCAACAGAAAAGACAAACGATGACGTTGGTACATCATTTTACTCCATTTCGATGTTTATTTGTTCAGTGAAACTTACTATGCAAGCTAATAGACAACTTCTGCCAGTTTTACCAGGAGCCAGGTGGTACTGTAATAGACTGCAGCTAAGACCGCCAGGACAACCAGGGTGGCGAACAATAGCGGCGTATTAAATTGTTCCCTGGCAACCTGCACCAGGGCACCCAGTCCCTGATCTCCAGCGCTGACAAATTCTCCAACCAGCGCACCCGTAATGGAAAGCGTCAGGCCTGTGCGTACGGCAGCGAGAATCGCAGGCAGAGCCAGCGGGAATTCAATCATAGTCAGCAAAGGCCAACCAGAAGCGCCTTCGACACGCGCTGCATCGGTAAGCGCATTGTCGATTGTTTGTACGCCAAAGGCTATGGTTATCACCATTGGGAAAAACACCACCAGCATACAAACAATCATAATGGGGATGAGCCCCGAGCCCAGCCAGAAGACAAGTACAGGGGCGATAACAATCGCTGGTATTGCCTGTCCGGCAGCCAGGTAGGGCTGGACAGCAGAGGCGATAAGGCGAGATTTTGCCAATCCATACCCTAATGGTAAAGCCACAATCAAGGCCAGCAGGAAGCCGTACAGGCTCTCCTGGATCGTCACCAGTGCGTTACTCAGAAACAAACCGGATCTAAGGCCCTCGCTCAAACTACTGAAAACATCGCCGGGTACAGGAAGTATGAGGCCGTTGACATGTCCAAAGACGGTGGCCACATACCAGCTGATCAACAGAAGTACTCCTAAAGCCAGAGGTGGAGCATAAGACATTATTTGCTGTACGACAGCAAGTGGGTTTGTACGCGCAGGTCTTCTTTCAGATACAGGCATCTCTGTATCATCTTGCGTGTACGTAGGTATCCTTACAGATACATCTTTCTCGGTAGAGGTGGTTACACTCATTTACATCCCTCAGTCATAGCGCTATTGACAGTTGTTCCCACCCAAAAAGGGGAAGCGTCAATTCAACTGACTCGGGGAGGCTTGTGAGGGAGACACTAGAAGAGCATTGCGGATAGCCTAATAGACCATGTTGCTACCATGCAACAAGGTAGAGTGATCCGTATCTATGCTGAACCTTCTCCCATCCGGACTGTAACCGTCGGCTTCGGATTCGCACCGAATCTGTCAAACAGCTCGCCAACACTGGCTCACCGATAACTCGCGGGCTTGACGAATATATCAACTATTCGCCTCACCGCCGGTCGGGAATTACACCCTGCCCCGAAGGTCTCTTGTCTAAGTATGTCATAAAAGCTGTGGCAATTGCAAGGGGTATCCACGCATTTGCGTCCAGCACGAGCAACACATCGTTACTATACTTGTGTTAAGGCTACTTGTTTATGGATTCTCGGCACGATGAAATTCCTCAGCATAGGTCATCCCATAGCGCGCACCACATTCAGCGGTGCGAGTGGAGAACATCTTCTCCAGTTCTTCAAATTTCTCAGCCAATTGACTCGCGTGAGCACGCAACGCCGCTATCTTGAGATCCCACTGCTCCGTGATATCGACCGCAAAATTTGGGTTCGGTGCCCCCATAAAATAGACTTCTTGCACTTTATGAGGTAGCAGACCTTCTTTCAACAGATCGGGAAAATCCCATCCATTCTGCGACGCAGGATAAATCGCTGCAATGGCTGCCTGTCCAGCAGCCAGGTGATCAGGGTGGTAACGTCCAATCGCATAGACAGGTGTCCATGTTCTATCAGGAGACTGGCATAGCACACGGTATGGTTTATACTGGCGCAGCACACGTACAAGATCCCGCCGTAGTTCAAGAGTTGGCTGCAGTTGGCCATCCTGGTAATCGAGAAAGATGACATCTTTCACACCAAGCAACGCACAGGCCGCGCGCTGCTCGCTCTTCCGCGTATTCGAGATTACCAATCGTGCCTCATGTCCGACATCCATTGCATCGTCGGGTCCACCGCCTGAAGCATCCGTACAGATGACATAATAGACCTCCCATCCCTCTTTTACCCAGGTGGCGATAGTACCTGCAGCACCAAACTCGGCGTCATCGGGATGGGCCACAATGACCATCGCGACCTTCTTTTGTTCCTGCTCACTCACGAATTGTCTTCCTCCTTACTTATTTTTCTCCATAAGAACAAGTAACAGGCCCCCGATTAATCCAAGGTTCTTGAGGAACTGCACCTGTTGATTCTTGCGGGTAGCCGGTTCTGACTCTTTCCAGAATGGATGCCCGACGAACGTTGTCGGTATCAAGCTACCTATCAGCAGAACTGCCGCAGCTTTGGGCGCAATATTCAGAGCTAACGCGGTGCCCCCAATAACCATAGCCGCACCATTGAGTTTGACAGCCTGTTCCGGCTCAGGTATACCGGAAGAGGCTACTTTATCGACACGCCCACCTGGTTTCGCAAAGGCATCAAAGCCTCCAGCAATGAAGATACCAGCCAAAAGCATACGACTAAGTGTTCTTACCATAGTTTCGTGTAACCCCTTTCAAACAAAGTTGCAACGTATGAGAGTGAGATAGTAAGATCAGGCACCTTTGAGGGCGCTACTACTCATAAATACAACGTAAAATACTGAAAAGGATACAGGTAAATGACCCTTTCCCTTCAATACTTTACAATTTGCAGTATTGCCATTGCAAACGATATAATGGTGTCGTCAGGAGGTATATGAGCGCAGAATTACGTATCGTGCCAATTAAAGGTATTGGAGAGATTCCCCCAGGCACAGACCTGGGTGTCCTTATATATGAAGCACTACAAACCAACCAGTTGTCCCTCCAGCAGGGCGATATAGTCGTTGTGACACAAAAAATCGTCTCCAAAGCAGAGGGACAAATCGTGAATCTCAATGAAGTGCAACCATCAGAATTTGCCCAAACCGCTGCCGCGCAAAGTAAGAAGGATGCTCAACATATTGAGGTAGTATTACGTGAAAGCCGTCGCATCGTGCGAATGGATCACGGCGTATTGATTACCGAAACGAAACATGGCTTCATCTGTGCTAACTCAGGTGTAGATGAGTCAAATGTCAACGGTGAACGCGAGCTCACCCTTTTACCAATCGATCCTGACCGCTCAGCCCATGAGTTACGCACACGACTACAGCAGTTAGCGAAAGAAGACGCCACCTTTGATATCGGCGTCATTATCTCAGATACGTGGGGACGCCCCTGGCGCAATGGACAGATCAACGCAGCAATAGGGGTAGCTGGATTAGAATCGATTGTAGACTATCGAGGTCAACGCGATCCTTATGGATACGAACTACAGGCCAGCGCTATTGCCGTAGCCGACGAATTAGCAGCGGCTGCGGAACTGGTGATGGGCAAGATCGACCGCATCCCGGTAGCGCTTATCCGGGGTTATCAGTATATCCCCAGCAAAAACGATGCCAGGAGCCTATTGCGTGATACCTCGACAGACATGTTTCGCTGATTTACAAAGAGGGAATATCGCCAACGTGACAACCCATTTTTTTTCTCGACAGATAACGCTCCCTGCCCGAGCAGATAACCTGGCAGCCTTGATGAAAGGCAGGCGCAGCGTACGGAAATTTCATACTCAACCCATTCCTCGTGAGCTGATCGAGCAGATACTAGAAGCAGCGCGCTGGGCTCCCTCGCCACATGGAAGACAGCCATGGCGTTTCGTCATTCTCACCAAAGCTGAACTCAAGGCGCGCCTGGCAGAACAAATGGGCTCGACATGGCAGCAGAATCTGCAGATGGATGGACAGGACCCGGAAATCGTGAATATTCGCCTGGACAAGTCCCGGCAGCGCATACTCAAGGCCCCCGTGATTATCATTCCCTGCCTGTACCTGGAAGACCTTGACCGTTACCCCGATGAGAAACGACAGAGCGACGAAACAACGATGGCGATCCAGAGCCTTGGGGCTGCTATCCAGAATATGCTCCTGATGGCTTACGACCTGGGGCTGGATACTGGCTGGATGTGCGCTCCGCTTTTCTGCCCGGAGATCGTCTGCGAGGCTCTCGAGTTGGATCCAAGGCTTATTCCTCATGCTCTGATCACAGTGGGATACGCCTCTGCTGATCCGCAACGGCGCGAACGCCTGCCGTTGAGTGCTTTAATAGTTCGTTACGATTAATTAGAGGATACTATGATTGTTGTTCTTGCTGGCGGAGTAGGCGCAGCACGGTTTTTACAGGGGCTGGTGCAGGTTGTTCCGCAAAACGAGATTACCGTTATTGGTAACACAGGAGATGATCGCGAGTTTTACGGTTTGCATGTTTCGCCTGATCTTGATATCGTCACGTACACACTGGCCGGCGTTGTCGATGAAACACATGGTTGGGGTATACGAAATGACACCTATCATACAATGGGGCAGCTCACACAATATGGCAACGATGACTGGTTTATGCTCGGTGACAGAGATCTTGCCACGCATATTCACCGTACTAACCTCCTGCGACAGGGGAAAACACTCAGCGAAGTCACTGACGATCTACGAAAGCAATTTGGCCTGGGCATCCGCTTATTGCCGATGACAGATCAGCCTGTTGCTACCAATATCATCACTCCAGTCGGACAGCTTCACTTCCAGGAATACATGGTCAAACGGCGTTGTGTGGACGAAGTACAGGGTGTTCTATTCGTGGGTGTCCAGGAGGCACGACCAGCACCAGGGGTCCTCGATGCGCTGAAAGAGGCTGATGCGATCCTGCTGGCACCAAGCAATCCCATCGTCAGTATCGGCACTATTTTAGCTGTACCGGGTATACATGACGCACTTCACGAAACCAGTAGCATGATTATCGCCGTAAGCCCAATTATTGGAGGGGCGCCGATCAAAGGTCCTGCGGATAAACTCATGAGCGGACTTGGTATGGAAGTGTCGGCGGTAGGCGTCGCTCGTTGCTACCGCGATTTCCTGGATGTAATGATCATTGACGAACAAGATGATCATCTTGTGAGCGAGATCGAGGATCTGGGTATACCCACGAAAGCGACGAATACTATTATGCGCGATGAAGAAAGCAAAGCTGCCCTTGCCCGCAAGACCCTGGAGGCGGCGGGATTGAGTTTTTAATTCGCCAGATTCGTAAAGAAAACAGAGTCATATGATATATAGAGCATTAATCCCCGTCAAAGCGCTGGATGAAGCGAAAAGTCGCCTGGCGGGGCACATGACATTACACCAGCGTAAAAACCTGGTATTAGATATGCTGCACCACGTACTACACGTGTTGCAACAAAGCAATTTGCTTGATCAGATTACAGTAGTAAGCCCGGACATACGGGTGCTAGATTTTGCTCAAACGTGGGGAGTCCGTGCACTTGTCGAGGAGATGCCGGGTCATAATGCCGCGCTCCATGCTGCTGCATTGCAAGAGCAAGAGGCTGGCACTACCGCCCTTTTGACCATATCAGGTGACTTGCCTTTACTTCAACCCAGCGACATTCGTGCTCTGATTGAACGATCTCTGCGCTACCCAGTGGTACTTGCACCGTCACGCGATGGCACGGGCACAAACGCGCTCCTTGTACAGCCGCCGCTGGCGCTTCCCTACCTGTTTGGGGTCAACAGCCTGTATAAATACGTGCGTGCAGCGAAGGAGCGGCAACTCGGCAGTACTATATATAATAGCATTGGCCTGGCGTTAGACATCGATACAATTGATGATCTAGATGATCTATACGAGCTACAAGTTCTGAGTGGCGAAAAAATACGAAGCTGGCCCGCAACACATAGGGAAAACTCCTACAGTGACTCCGAAGAAAGTCTGGCGCATCATTCAGCGCCACTGTAGAGGTTTAGCAAGAATGATAAGGAAAGAGATGTATGCCAAGTACGTTATCTGAAAAAGCGCGGGCCTTCTTGCAAGAGCGGCGTTTCGCAGTACTCGCCACCCTTAATAAAGATGGGTCTCCCCAATTGACCACAATGTGGTACCTGCTCGATGAAAATACCATCATAATGAACACGAAAGCAGGGCGTGTCAAAGATCTCAATATGAAACGCGACCCGCGCATTTCAATTTGTGTGGAGGATGGTTACAACTATGTCACGATCAGTGGCAATGTTGAAATGGATGAGGACCAGGAGACGGCACACCGGGATATCTATCGATTAGCGGCTCGCTACGACGGCGAGGAAAATGCTAAACAGCAAATGGAGGAGCAATTCTCAAAAGAACACCGCATTACCCTGCGCTTGAAGTGCGAGAACGTCATCGAACGTCTGTAGCGACATTGTTGAGGCGCCATTTTTTTACCTGGCGCTTCAACAACTCTCACTTAATCCTCCTTTTCTCTACCACGTTTCGAGTGCATTGCTACTCGTGAACGTTCCTGTTGCTCGAGCCTCCCCTCTTCGTATTCTTCAACATTGACACCCAGGTTGCGCACTGAACTTATTGAATGCATCAAGTATACCCCTTAAATTTTTGTAAAGGTGTATGTTTTTTGTGCAAATTGCACAAATTTTACATCAGCACTTTCTGACAAACTACCCATAGTAACTCATGGATGTGTATCTTATCATAGTAGCATGTAATTACATTCAGCAGGTTGCTGGAAATTTTCAGATTATTGTACAAAATAGCTAAA
>MNIY01000135.1:7195-12310 GCA_001919995.1 Ktedonobacter sp. 13_1_20CM_4_53_11 | reverse complement strand
AGATCTCGATATCACCGGGGAGCGCTCACTGCACCAGCTCATCACCACCGCTATATCCTACGAGGGCAGACAACGCGTACAGGAGTGGTTGCTGAATACATCCCCAAATCTACAAACCATTGGCGAGAGACAGGCGCTGCTTCAGGAGCTGGCCCCGCTTTCCCGCTTCCGCGATAAGCTCACCATGAAATCGCTGCTCGCTTCAACGAATGTAGCTGAACACCTGGAAGGAAAACGCCTGCTGAACTGGCTTAAACAGCAGGACACATATCACCAGTCTCGTTCAACAGTCATTGTCGCAATTGCTCTCTCAGTTCTCAGCATCACGCTTCTGCTCCTGAACATCTTCTCGCGCATTGGCCCTCAATACTGGATCATCGCTGTCATACTCTCCATTGGCTGGTTCTCTATAAAAAGAAAAGAGCGTGGCGACCTCTTCGAGGATAGCTACTTTTTACGCGACGTGTTCGCGCAACTCAGCACGATCTTTGAGTACCTGGAAACCTACCCTTATGGCAACAACCATCATCTGAAAAAGCTGTGCAAGCCGTTCTTTGCCAATAGCACCCGGCGTCCTTCATTCCTCCTGAAGCGACTCTCGCGTATCGCCTCGGCCTCCACGCTGGCAAAGAATCAGTTTCTCTGGCTCATCGTGAACGCCCTCGTTCCCTGGGACGTCTACGTTGCTATTCGGCTCAACCACTACAAATCGCTCATCGCCGCGGCTCTACCTGCCTGGCTCGATGCGTGGTTCGAGCTTGAGGCGCTCAATTCACTCGCCACTTTCTCCTACCTGAACCCGGAGTACGTCCTACCTGAAATAACTGTGGCTAAAGAGCAAGACAACCACCGCCTTTTCCGCGCCAACGGCCTTGGGCATCCCCTGATTGCATATGAGAAGAAAGTCGTCAACGATTTTGCCATGAACGAACTGGGTCAGATAGACATTATTACAGGCTCAAATATGTCAGGCAAAAGTACATTTTTGAGAACGTTAGGCATCAACCTCTGCCTGGCATATGCCGGTGGCCCTGTCAACGCCACCTCCTTTCAGGCCGCTCTCTTCAGAATTTTCACATGCATCAAAGTCAGCGATTCCGTGACCGACGGCTATTCCTACTTCTACGCCGAAGTAAAACGCCTCAAAGCGCTGTTAGACGAACTGAAACGAGATAACGACCTGCCCCTTTTCTCCCTCATCGATGAAATCTTTAAGGGCACCAATAACCGTGAGCGCCTCATCGGTAGCCAGGCATACATCCATGCCCTCGTCGGACAAAATTGCCTCGGCGTCATTTCGACACACGACCTGGAGCTAGTGCACCTTGCAGACACCTCGCCCAAAATCAAAAACTACCACTTTAAAGAAGACGTCATCAATGGCCAGATGGTCTTTGATTACATCTTGCAACCAGGACCCAGCCCAACCACAAACGCCCTCAAAATCATGCAAATGGAAGGCCTACCCATCGAAACACCCGAAATGTAAGGGCAACAGGCTTGCTTTCAGAGGTAGATATCGTGTGACATCGCCTCAGAAGCCAATCCGTAACCATAGGGGCGAAGGGGGCTTTACACGGGTAGGTTTTTTGTGATGTCCCTTCGGAAGCGCCTTCGTACCCGTAGGGGCGGGGGAACGATGATGCAGGACACGCTCCTGGCTCGTCGGCGCGTACCCATCCTGTGGTGACACCTGCTGTGAGCTCATGTTCGACCGGCTGGGACAGGCTGGGGAGCACGTCCAGGGCCTGGTGGACGTCGAGCACCAGGAACAATGGGACAGGAAGTGAGCCGTGTCTTCCCCTGCTGAGGAGGCCTCGACGTGAGCCTGGGACCAGGCCTCTGATCCAAGCGATCCGGCTCCTGCTTCTGCCTGCTTCTTGCTCTCTCCCAGAATCTCTGCTATCCTCTACACAAGAAATTGAAGCGGTGGTAGGTGCACGACGCCATCGCCCTACCACCTCAGAGAGGCGTTGACCCGCATGGGATACACCATTCATACACCAGTGTAGAGCTAGCTCTTGGGGCAGTCACTCTCCATCAGAGGACATCTCGCTTCACCTGGCTGTACATCACGCTACTTTTGTGGGTCATGCAAGGAGGGCATGCCAATGAGGACCCATACCTACGGCGAGCGCGACTATGCCTTTGGTCAAGCGATGCTCACGCGCCGCGCCGCGATGCATCTCACACAAGTGGACCTGGCTCGCTTCCTCGCGATCTCACGGGGAGCGGTGCTGGCCTGGGAAGCGGGCAGCAGTTATCCCAAAGCCGAGCACCTCAAGGCGTTCATCGCGTTGTGCGTCGAGCGTCAGGTCTTTGCTCCTGGACGAGAGGCCGAGGAGATCCGTGCGCTCTGGCATGCGGCGCACCAGAAGGTGCTCCTGGATGAGTCGTGGCTCTCCCGCCTGCTTAGCGAGCCTTCTCCCCCGATCAAGGGCAGCGCCCCTGGGCCGAGCGAGCAGGCCAGCGCACGTGCAAAGCCGGTGACTGGGTCGGCTCCCAGCCGACGGGTCGACTGGGACGATGCGCTGGATTCTACCTTTACGGTAGCCACAAGCCTCAACGGACAGTACTGGGCGGCAGGCGGCAGGTGCGGGGAAGTGCGCGTGTGGCGAGAGGGGGGTCAGCGTCTGCACCTGCTCTGGCGGGCGCATACCGACACGATGTTGGCCCTCGCCTTCAGCCCGGATGGAACGCGCCTGGCCAGCGGTGGCGAAGATGGCAGCCTCTATGTGTGGAAGGCCCCCGACGGCACGCTGCTCCAGCGGCTGCAGGGGCATCGTGGCGTGGTCTATGGCGTGGTGTGGAGCCCGGATGGCACCCGGTTGGCCAGTGGTGGCGGGAGCAGAGGCAGTGGAGAGGTGGTCCTGTGGGATACCCGCAGCGGAGCCCACTGTGGGGAGCGCCTGTACACCATAGCCTCCGCTCCGGGCAGTGTATTGGCCCTGGATTGGAGCCCGCGCGGAGAGCTGCTGGTCAGTGGGGACAGTGACGGTCGGCTTTGCTGGTGGGACGTCCAAAGTGGGGAATGCTTGATGCAGCGCCAGGGGCATCAGGGGGCGATCCAGTCGCTCAGGATCAGCCCCGATGGCCACAGGCTCGCCAGTTGCGGCGATGACGGGACCATCCAGGTGTGGGATCTTGAGAGTGGCGAGAGGCTGAGGAGGCTGCGGCGCGACCGACCCTACGAACGGCTCAATATCACCGGAGTGAAAGGACTCACCCAGGCCGAGATCGCCTCGCTGCGAGGCTTGGGAGCGATTGAGGAGGAGACACTTCCCCTTTGAGAGAACTCCTCTACGACGTGGATATGCGTCAAAACCGAGGATTCCTCCACGCCGCCAGGTTGCCATCAGTCCAGGAAATAAGCCAGTTGCTGGACCATTTATGCGTCAAGAGGAAGGACAAGAATTCGGACAAATCACAAAGGTGTCCTGTAACGGTGCTGCGTATTTGATTACAGAGCCCTGTATGAGAAATCCTGATTGTTGGCGACTTCTAACAGAGGGAGGAATCTCGATGAAACGTCTACTTCTGGTAGCTCTGGGCATAGCCTTGCTCCTGGTGCTCGCCTCCGCCCTGCCCGCAGCGGCGTATGGCGGTGAATCCAGTGCGACCATGTCCTGCACGGATAACACCTCGACGATGACCAGAACCGTCATCGTCACGATCACCTGGCACGCAGTGAAGGAAGGGGTCAATGAGGCGGATGCCCAGGCGTGGGGGGGAAGTCCCACGGTCCTTCTCGGTTCGGACACCGTATCGATATCCCCGCTGCAGGCCAAGGGGAGCGTGTCGATGACGTTCTCCTTCAATGACACGACGCCGTTCGGAAACGTGCAATGGCAGCTCTACTACGGCGGCCACATCGCACCAATCCAGGCCGGCCAGCTCGATGCAGCCAATTTCCCGGGCTGCCCCTACCCATAGCTTGCCGGTCAGACTGGGCGTTCCAAGCGTACGGCCAGTCAGCCGGTGAACTTGACGCTGCCCTTATAAAGCGCCACCATACGAAGCAGGGATATTTCAATCACGGCGTTCTTAAAGACGTTGTTCGTCGTTCACGATGAGCATGATTTTCTTCCTCCTACATCAGAAACGTTGTCGGAGCGCGCGCCGTCCTCTCCGAATCGCGTGCTTGTCAAAGAGTAGTGTAGGAAATGGCTGTGAGGATGGCAAGGCTGTTAGCCACGGTCAACTGCCCATCTACGTGAAGTATGATACGAGACAGTCTCTTTTTGGGCTGCTTGCTCGTCTATGTCTTGAGGGGAGGATCTCTTACCCCGGCAAAGATGAAGCCTCCACCTCAATCAGCAGACCCTCATTCCCTCGAAGGTGTACCTCTGATAAGTGGATGGGTCCCTCACAGTCTAAGTGCGTGGAGAGCAGGACACGGCCTTGACCCTGTTCCGGCAGCGTCACCACCTGGTCGTGCGCTGAGAAGTTGAGCGCCACCAGACAGCGCTGGTCAGAGTACTGGCGCAGGTAGACGAAACAGGTGGCACTCTCCTGCTTAACGGACTGGTACGAACCAAGAGTCAGGGCGGAATGAGAACGTCGAACATCGAGTAAGGCTCGTGTCAACATCAGGAAGGAGCGAGGATCATGTTGCTCAGCCGCTACATTAAAGGTCTGGTAATCGTTTGCAACGGGTAACCACGGCCTCACTCCAGCAGGACAGAAGCTTGCATTGGCACTGCCATCCCACTGCATCGGGCTGCGAACCGGGTCACGACCCTGCTCAGGATGGTCCTTTCCTAGTGGATCATACATCAATTCTCTCGGCAGCGGGACGTCCTGCATGCCCAACTCGTCACCATAATAGCAGGTGGGGGTCCCGCGCAGTGTAAGCAACAACATCTGGGTCAGCCGCGCCTGCTCACGGCCCACACGTGTGGCGATGCGCGTTCGGTCATGATTGCCCAGGACCCAATTGGGCCAGGCTTCCTGGGGCAGAGCCGCTTCGTAACCCTCGACAGCCTCACGAATGGTGCTTGCTTCCCAGATCGGCATGGTCACGAATTGGAAATTGAAGGGGAGGTGAATTTCGTCGAGCTGCTCGCCGTAGTACGGCATCAGACGCTCCAATGGCAGATAGAGTTCGCCGATGAG
>MNIY01000135.1:0-7055 GCA_001919995.1 Ktedonobacter sp. 13_1_20CM_4_53_11 | reverse complement strand
GTACCTGGGGATTACGCCAATTCAGATCAGGCTGTTTCACATCGTACAAGTGTAGGTAGTATTGCTCGGTCTGTTCATCAAATTGCCAGGCTGACCCGCCAAACCTGCTGGTCCAGTTATTGGGAGGACCACCATCAGGAGCAGGGTCTTGCCAGATATACCAGTCACGTTGCTCGTTCATGCGGCTGGAACGCGCCTGTTGGAACCAGGGATGCTCATCGGAGGTGTGGTTGGGTACAAAGTCTAGAATGAGCTTGAGGTCGCGCTGATGGGCCTGGTGCAGCAAGGTGTCCAGGTCCTCAAGGGTCCCGAAGAGCGGATGAACATCGGTGTAATTCGTAATGTCATAGCCAAAATCGGCCATGGGAGACGGGTAGATTGGCGAGAGCCAGATCGCGTCAACGCCGAGCCAGCGCAAGTAATCCAGCCTGCTGGCGATACCAGGGAGATCTCCCACCCCATCGCCATTGCTATCGAGAAAACTGCGTGGGTAGATCTGATAAATCACTCCCGTTTGCCACCAGAAATGGGGCTGCGTCATGGGTTGTTTTGTTTCTCCTCTCGCAAGTTGTCTCTGTAGTATATCATCTTCCCTTTCACCTAAGCTGTCTTTGTCAAAGGACACTGTTCAGATGTGTTCTCACTCAGGCAAACTTCAGCTTACCCTTGTCCGGCTCGCCCCCAACCTCACCCGAAACTAACAGCCGAATAAATCTCACCAAAAAACCGGCTCGGGACCGTCGTAAGCAACTGTGTATGGGCAAATCCATTCTTTCGTGCCAGCAACTCCCAGCTTCTAAACGAAAAGGGATATGGTACCCACATATTGCCTCGATCCGCATTATATTCGACTATCAGCAAACGCCCCCCGGGTTTTAGATAGCCGCGTACCAACTGCAACACGGCATCCTTATTGCGCACAAAATGCAGCGAATTGGCCATCACCACTCCATCCAGCTGCGGAAGAGTGAGCCTCTGCATAAAATCAGCATTGATGTATTCAACCCTTATCCCAGGAAAGCTGGCCCGCATAGCTCTCTCCTGTTCTTTGAGCGCACCCCTATCCTTATCCACCGAATAGATAGAACCCTCAGTCCCCAGTAAATCGGCCAGCGCAAGTGTAAAGGCCCCCGCTCCAGAGCCAAAATCAGCCCACACCCCACCGGGTTCCACTATACCCTTCCGCAATAGCCTGACATGATCCTCATGATTCATAAACAAACTCCCGCAATAACATAGGTTACCGCAAAACAATCAATAGCCTTCCCAAATGCGACCACATAACAAACACTAGGTTAAACGTAGGGGCCGATTTATCGCGCCCACAGCCGATTGATCGGCCCTCAGTGCATCTTCCGCCATCCAGATACAAAAGCTAAAAAGCACAATGAACCATCAACCACCCGATTTCTACCTCAAAAAAAGAACTCAATATAAGCCATATCATCTAACAAACACTATCAACATAGAGGGCCACACATGACACCCCAAACTCACCTATCAAACAACACCATACCACTTACCACACATCAACATATCCTCTTTCCGACCGGCGAAAAAATTCTGTCGCAAAATCGGACACATTTCCCCCAAAATCCATCGCATACCGGGAAAGTGCCCTGCGAAAATTCCCTGTTTTACACCACTATTGTAGGACTGTTTTCCAAAAGGCTAGAAATCTCCCGCGATCTCGATTACAATAGTCAGAGAAACTTTTTATCAATCTATGTCGTGTTTATTACCGGAGATTGCATTTATGTCCAATAATCCTTTGACACTCCCTGAGTATCAGGTGGAGACGGAAGAACTTAAACGTCTTCGGGCTAAACTTCTCCCGCCGTACAGGGTTGTTCTATTTGACGATGACTACAATGAAATGAATTATGTTGTCTTCGTACTGCTACACTCAATCAACAATCTCTCTCAAGCAGAGGCCGAACGCATCATGCTCACCGCGCACCTCACAGGTAATGCTATCGTCACAGTCTGCCCAAAAGAGATTGCTGAGTTTTACCAGGAGCGCCTGCTCAGTTACGGACTGACAGCAACCATCGAGCCAGAGTAGGCACCTGGCGACAGCGGGCTGCAAGGGAGGTGGCAGAAAAAAAACGATGCCACCTCCCTTGTACCTGTAATGATAATGCATAAACCTTTCCTTTCATTGTACGATTCGGACATTGACGCAAGCCATTTTTAGGTATAGAATCATAGCAACAAACCTGTGTGGACTGCATTAAGAATGATCCGCTGAAATGGCTGAAAACTGTAAAATGCTAGAATGATGCTGTTTTATCATGCTCCACCAGGAGGGGAGACAATATGGTTCACTTATGGCGCTCAAGAGCCAAAGATGAGACTGAAACAAGTAAATCTGCTCCAGGGGTTGGAGCAACGGGAGATATTGCCGTCGTTGTCGAGGACAACAAGCTCGATAACGAACTGGTACGTCTCGCCTGCCTTATGGCTAAAAAAGCCAAACGCAAAGTACACCTTGTTTATATAATCGAAGTACCACGCACGTTACCTCTCAAAGCCGTCCTCACCAAAGAGTCTGAACATGCCGATAAACTTCTCACCGACGCCCTCACTATAGCAGATGATGCTGGATGTGATGCTGTCGCGGAGGTAGTTCAAGCGCGCGATGCAGGCCCTGCCATTGTGGACGAAGCGAGAGATCACGCATGTGCACTAATTCTGCTCGGCCTGGTGCGTGACCCTCATAAAATACATAACGACCTGGGAAAAACCATTCCCTATGTACTCACAAATGCCCCCTGCCGCGTGTGGGTTGTAGAAGACCCATGCAAAGATGCTAGGGACGCTAAAGACGCCAAAGACGCAAAGGAGGCCAAAGAGGTAACCAGCCAGAAATCGTAAGCTAAAAGTTTATACCTGGCATCCATCACCATACACCTCTTGGATGCCAGGTATAAATACCCATAATTATCTGGCTCTCCATCCCCTGATCTGCAAGATCAAGGAAATATTTTTTTAATGCCCAAATATCCCTTCCAACACAATCAAGTATGTTATAATGATAACGTACTGATTGATGAAGAGTGTCATATTGCCCAATGCCTGTGTTATGGCGTTGCTTAATTGGGAGGGCTTATACTGATGACTACAAACTCTCATTCCGCTAGTAGTCCAACTCGTACACACAAAGATTACTATCATGCGCTTCACCAGGCTGCACTGACCATCACGTCCAGCCTTGAACTAGACCAGGTCTTACAAAGCGTGGTCATGAGTATCACTGAAGCCATGCAGGTGAAAGGCTGTGTCTTACGCTTACTCGACCCCCGTACCGGCCGATTACAACTGAGCGCAGCATACGGGCTAAGCGGAAACTATTTTGCAAAAGGTCCCGTAGAGGTTGAGCACAGTCCTCTTGATAGTGAGGCGCTCTGTGGTAGACCTGTCATCATCCCTGATGTCAGCAAGGACAACCGTTTTCAATACAAGGAGGCAGCCAGACGAGAAGGCATTGTTTCCGTACTCTGCGTGCCCTTGGAGGTGCATGGTAGGGCAATTGGAGTATTGCGCGTCTACACAAGCGAACAAAGCACCTTTCACGAAAATGACATCCAGTTCCTCACCGTCCTGGCCAGCCTTGCCGCGCTAGCAATTGAAAATGCCAACCTCTACGATAACCTCAAACGATCCTACGATGGGGTAATGGATGCCCTCTGGGGCGTTTCCCTGGGCAGTACGTAAATAACGCGAAATGTAGGGCGACCGCCTCGGAAGCGCCTTCATACCCGTAGGGACGCTTGCGTCGCCCCGTCCTGTCCCTGTGCTAGCCCGACCACGACCACGTCATCTCACCCGACAAGCGTATTTGTCAGATAAGGCGAGGTAAAACTAGTCCGGTCTCCGCTCCGTTTACCCGGCACCGGGAAGAGACGAGCCGACAGAGGCTTATTCAAACGCAAGGCCAGCGTGGCTACATCCAGCAGCAGGTGGGCAACCTCCTCAGCACTAACATCTCCTGAAAGTGGCAAGGTATCCAGTCCCGTACCGCAAACCGCCGAATAGAGAAGGAGCTGATGAGCATTCACATACCCCGCTTCCCACCTTCGACCCAGCGCCGCATCTTCCAGAACAGGCAACATCAACCCGCAATAGCCGCAGCCAGGCAATCCCGTATTCTTCAATGCCGTAGTGATCGCAGCTGCGACAGCCAGTGTTCCCGGCGTACCGGCAGAGCCATAGCCGCAAAGCTCCATGGCATCGATAATACTCTCCTCCCCTAGAGGAGCAGGCGAAAGATCGATGCCGCCAAAAATCAAACCATGCGCCGGCGCTATTTCCTGAGCCATGTCTACTACTGGCTTCGCCTGTTCAATCACCGCCGTCTTGACCACCTCACTGATTTGCACAAGATCTAGCGGACTGGTCTCATCTCCGCGTAATGTGCGCAGCGCTTCCGCGACGATACCGGCGCCTTGTAAGCCAATAGCCAGGCTATCGGGGCCACTATGATAGGCAGATGGAAAGAATGGGCAGCCAGGTTCGACACAGGCCAACATGGCAAAACGGAAATTGCCAAATCCCTCCTGCGTCTCCGCGGCTAATCGCTTCATCACCCGTGCCACTGGCAGGGCAGCATCAGTACGCAAGCCATGGTATAGCGTGGCCACGTGGACCGTAGCATTGAGCGCGCTCGTAGAGACCAGCAGATCAGCTACCAGCTCAATCCTATCCAGCGGAAAATCGGGGCGTGCCGCGTGCGCAGTACCTATTGAGCAAAAACCCAGGCTGAGATCATCCAGCATACGCTGTAGCTCTCCCGTATAATCGAGCAGGTCAGTCGATGACCAGTTCATCAGATCGTCAAAGACTGGCCGGGTCGATAGTCGTACGGTCTGTACCTCATACCCCGCCTCCATATACCGTGTGCGCGCATCCTGTAATATGGCTGCAACTCGTTTGATCGTCGCGAAGGTGAGAGGATGGGGATCAGCAATCCCAAGCGTAATAGTACGAATAGGCGGGGTAGGCATGAATGATACCTCGTTTCTGTTAATGCTCTTAAACGCACCCATTATAGCACGAGGGCGTCCCAATTCTTCTCTCTATCCCCTTGACGAATATCTGTTCTTCATCATACACTTCGAGCAACAGCTACTGGCAGAATGGAGATAACTCGATGACAGCCCACAAAATCGCTCAACAAGAAGAGGCAAAGCACGAGTGCTTTCTCTGCGTCCTTGATCCACGACCTCCTTGCGCCGTCAGACAGCTCGAAGGTCGCATTCTAACCGCTAATGAACGCACCATCAACGGTGAAAAGACTCCTGTCATTATTCTCGACACAGGTACAGTACATGCTGAATTGCGCTTGATACACAATTACTATACGAAGTTTGTCAAAGAACTGAGCGAACGGGGTAAAAGCATCAAAAACCTTGCCTTACGCCTCTATCATCTCCCTCTCCCTCCCGTTATCACTGAATATAAAGGCCAGCCCAGGCACATCTATCAAACCAACTCGTATACCCTCGCTGTCCTGGAGCCTGATATCTTACTCAACATCACCGATCTCAACGACGCGGAATATTGCCCGCGTCAATACCTTCTTCACACCCTGGTTCCATCCACAACATCTGCCGCTACCATTCGCGGAAACCTGGTCCACCATTGCTTCAAAGAACTACTCAAAGAACACGATCGTGGTGAATTGATGAAAGGCTATACCTCCAACAAAACGGAGATGCCGTTAGCTACCCTACAACGCCATTTTGAACAGGCGCTGGAACAGAATAGCCTTGATCTCGCTTTAGCGGATGTATCGGTTGAAACGATGCGCGCTGATGTAGCACCTCACCTGGAGAGCCTTGCCACCTGGTACCAGCATCAAAGCACCTCGTTGTGGGACGTGCCCACAGCTCCCGATGACATTCAAATCGAAAAGCCAGACGCTCAACAGCGCGAGAACATAGTACGAGCTGAGACATTCTTACTCGCCCCCGAGATCGGTTTACGTGGGCGACTCGACCTGCTGTGGCAACAAACAAACCGGCAAAGCTTGCTTGAATTAAAAACAGGAGGAGGCACAAACCTGCCAAAATCCAACCATCGCTGGCAAGTTCAGGGTTACCACGCCCTGTTGGCTGTGCGCCGCGATCCCCGCATGAAGAAAGCCCGCGGCACCTTGCTCTACAGCGGTACACCGGGAGAAGCCCAGTCATTTGGCATCGAACCCACTATCAGAGACATACAACGAGTCAATGAGACGCGTAACATTCTCATGCTCAGTCATGTCACAGGAAGACCCTCTGCACCTCCCGGGCCGTCGCGCTGTAGCAAGTGCGCCATGTTAACGCAGTGTGAACAGGTTTCATCCTTGCTCAATTGGCAGCCGCCGGAGCCAGGCACTGACCTGTCATCCTCGCATGGAGATCAGCCATCACCTGAAAGCAGCGCCGCTCCACGTTCGACTTCCCACCCTCGAGTGCGTCAAACATATAGCAACGAAGACCAGGAACTATTCTCAAGATATTACCAACTGCTGCGTCTGGAAGGATGGGAAGGCGAGCAACAACAAGCGCTCCTCTGGAAAACGCCCGTGTCACAACGCATTGAACGCGGCACAGCCATCGCCAATTTAACTCCGGTGGGGAAACCAGAACCAACGGGCCAGGGTGAATGGGAACAAGAATTCCTCTGCAATAACACTTCAGAGTTGCGCGAAGGTGATGAAATATTGCTGAGTGATGGAGATCCTATAACAGGCGAAGTAGTGACAGGCAATATCAAACACATCAGCGCGGAACAAGTACGGGTCTGGATTCCTGAAATGATCACCAATCCCAGGTTGATTGATCGTTACGGCTCTAATATTGTCCATACGCGTACCGTACAAAACCTGCTTCGCTGGCTACAAGCTGATGCGCACTTGCGCGAGCTTGTGGCAGGAAAAGCACGGCCGCGATTTAACCAGTTCAGCGTTCCACCACGCAATGATTTCAACACCGAACAAAACCTTGCGGTCGAGCGAGCCCTGCAGATGCAAGATTACCTGCTGGTACAGGGTCCCCCTGGCACTGGAA
>MNIY01000006.1 GCA_001919995.1 Ktedonobacter sp. 13_1_20CM_4_53_11 | reverse complement strand
CTGTCTGGAATGCGGCCTGTCCCCAGGGTTGCCAGTCTACAAGAGTTGCATGATGAGGACGCGGAGAGAAACGGAAAAGTGTCGATGTTGGAGCAGATGACGGCAAGTCATCGTCGGCTGAATCGCCGCTCATTAGCATTCTCCTTCGCTTCAAGCCTGCGTTTGATAGAAGTGATTAAGGAACCAATGACATGATACCCACGGAGTGCCGTACCTACAAGTATACCATAAAGATATGCCCGATGCGTGCTCAGCAGCATGAAATAACGAGGAAATTTCGCGTAGTTATTTGACTTGAGGGGTTAGGTATGCTAAAATTTATCAGGTTTCATAGTATGTTTTTTTTAATGTTTTCTTTATTAGCTCAAACAAGAGGAGGTTTGGCCTATTAACAGGGATTTTCGGGGGAGTGACCGTGATCGTACACGCGAAACTAGGGTCAATGAGCGCATTCGTGCGCGCGAAGTGCGCTTAATCGATGAAAACGGAGTGATGATCGGTGTGATGCCCCCTCCGCGCGCGCTGGATATTGCTCGCGAGCGAAATCTTGATCTCGTTGAGATTTCACCCAATGCCGTACCGCCAGTCTGCAAATTGATGGACTACGGGAGGTATAAGTATGAGCAAGCCAAAAAAGAAAACGAGGCGCGCAAGAATCAGAAAACTATCACACTCAAAGAGATTCGCATGCGGCCACGTACGGATGATCATGATATTGATGTCAAGACTCGCAAGATTCAAGAATTCCTGGCTGAAGGCGATCGAGTGAGAGTCAGCGTCCAGTTCAAGGGAGCTGAGATGCGCCACCCGGATATAGGGCGCAAGATGCTGGACGAGATTGCAGAAGTGCTGAAGGGTTCCGCCATCATAGAGCGCAATCCTATGATGGAAGGCCGGATGATGTCGATGATCGTCTCCCGTGCTCCCGGTTGGGAACCGCCAAAAAAGCAATTGCCTCCCACAGGGAAACAACATAACACTAAGAGACAGGCAGATACTGTAACCAGTGCTCCGCAGAATAACCAGCATTCTGACAATGGCGACGTAACAGAGACTTCAAAGGAGAGTTAGCTTCTTCTTTGTGCGCTACAGTACGGGCGTTCTGCTCTGTAGCTATCTATAAGAGGTAAGATTGCACCATTGACACTCCTACAACAGTGACGGACATGAAAAGCGTACCGTCATCGTTGTAGGAGTGTCATTCATTAGTAAATGTCCCCTGTTGATTTTTTATGTTTCAACGACTACGATACAATTACTACAATCTCTTGTAACGCATCTCAAAAATATTGGAAAGATGTAATTCAATAAAAGCAACTATTCGGAGGCCGCTATGAGCAAATATGATGATCCACGCTGGTATGAACAACCGGAACAAGGCAATAGCTCTGTTCCCCCGGCTCAGCCGCCCTATCCTGTACCAATAGCTCAGCAGCCGCCTTATAGCGATTATAACCCATATCCACCATATCAGGTACCAGGAAATGGCGCAGTTCCTCATCAAAGGATGTATCCGCAGGAACCACCGCAGCGTTCACCCGAACCACGTCGACGGCTCGGGCGTGGGTTTGGCCAGTATGTAGTCGTACTCGCACTTCTTGTTATTACTTTTTTCGGCGGCTGGTTCGGCAATCAGCTTTACGCTAACTCTTTCAATCGCAGTAATCTATCTCAATCATATGCTAACCTCTACCAGCAGGCCTGGAACATTGTAGATCAGAACTATGTTGACCGTAAGGCCGTAGACTATAAACAAATGTCATACAAGTCAATCCAGGCAATGTTGGATGTCCTTCACGATAAAGGGCACACCCGCTTCCTGACACCTCAGGATGTCCAGACGGAAAATCAACAGTTGAGCGGTACATTTACCGGCGTCGGCATCTACCTTAAACAGGACCCTAAGACAAAAGACCTCATCATAACATCGCCTATTCCTGGCTCGCCAGCTGAAAAGGCCGGCTTTAAGCATGGAGATATCATTGTCGCCGTCAATGGCAAAAGCACAGTTGGCAAAGATATTGCCGGAATAAGCGCACTTATCCAGGGGAAAGCTGGTACGAATGTTGCCATTACGGTACGTCGCCCCTCGACTCAACAGACCCTGACCATCAACGTGGTGCGAGCGGAGATTTCCGTTCCTAACGTCCTTATGCACTATATCGCGCAGGATCATATTGCCGATATTCAGATAGTACAATTTGCCTCGGGGGTCTCCAATCAACTGAAAGATGAAATTACGCAAGCCCAGAAGCTTGGCGCAACCAGGATTATCCTTGACCTGCGTGAAAATCCAGGCGGATACCTTCAAGAAGCTATTGATACGACGAGCGAGTTTGTAGCAAGTGGAAATGTGCTCTTAGAGCAAGACAGCTCGGGACACCGGAAATCGTATGCTGTCAGCGGCCATACTGTTAATACTACATCACCCATCGTAGTGCTGGTCAATGCCGATACGGCCAGCGCCGCTGAAATTGTATCGGGTTCCCTGCAGGATAACAAGCGCGCAGTCGTCATGGGTGAGAAGACATTTGGCACAGGCACAGTTCTTCAGGAATACCCTCTCTCCGATGGTTCAGCAATCCTGCTTGGTACCAGCGAATGGTTGACCCCCAATGGTCATTCTATTCGTGACGTGGGCATTTCTCCCAATATCCCTGTGAAACTCGCCCCGAACGCCATTCCGCTCTCGCCAAACGATGAGAACGCGGGGAATATGAGCGAAAACCAGATACTTTCAAGCGGTGATACACAGTTGGCCGCGGCAATTCAATACCTGGAGAAGCATTAGTTTAGTGCTCACACACGACTACATGCTTCAGCCTGGTAATACTTACTGGTCGGTGCATGGCCTAACAGAGGAGCAATAAAACGTGTGGCAGCTACCACCTTTTCCAGGTTGACGCCTGTACTGATGCCCATACCATGAAGCAGATAGAGCAGGTCTTCCGTTGCCAGGTTGCCTGCCGCTCCGGGAGCATAGGGACAACCACCAAGGCCGCCAGCAGAGGCATCGACAATGCTGATACCAAGTTGCAAAGCCATCAAAACATTGGCAAGAGCCGTGCCACGCGTATCATGGAAGTGAACAGCCAGGCTCCCGGCGGGGATATCCCCTTTATCAAGCAGCAGACCCACGACATCAACGACCTGGTTCGGTGTCGCCACGCCGATCGTATCACCCAGCGATAACTCGTTGATCCCCATCTCCAAGAGCGCCTGGGCCACCGCGAGCACTTTCTCTGGTGCCACTGAACCTTCGTAGGGGCAGCCAAAAACGGTTGAAATGTATCCTCGTACCGTCACATGCTCCTGTCGAGCCAGTGCCACTACTGGTCGGAAGTTTTCCAGGCTCTCTGCAATCGACGCGTTGATATTGTGACGTGTAAAGCTCTCGCTGGCCGCAGTAAAGACGGCGACAGATCGCACACCGGCAGCCAGGGCGCGTTCCATCCCTTTGAGATTGGGCACAAGAACAGGATATTCCGTCGTAGGTATTCGCCTCAGGCGCGCCATGACCTCGCTGGCATCGCTGAGCTGGGGAATCGCGCGTGGACTGACAAATGATGTTGCTTCGACAACTGGCAGACCTGCGTCGGCAAGCATAGTGATGAACTGTATTTTCTGTTCGGTAGGTACTTGTGCTTTTTCGTTTTGCAGGCCGTCTCGTGGGCCTACTTCGACGACGCGAACCGCGCGAGGAAGCGCGGGAAGACCGGGTGTCATGTATTATGCTCCTCTGTACTCAAAATGAGTAGGATCTTCCGAAGGAACGTCGCTATTACTGGTACTTCCACCGTTATCTCTATCTTTTGATCCATCTGCCACTTGCTTTTCTCGTGGCAAAGGTAGCAAGTACGGCCCCGAATGACCATCTTCTCCTGTGATTTGAGGAGTATCCGGCTGCTCTGGATGTGTACGTTCCACACGCACCTGGGTAATACGCCGTCCTCGTGTGGATAATACGGTAAATTTCAAATTCTCGAATGTGATTGTATCACCCACGTTCGGAATTTTGTCGAGTTGGGCATATAAGAATCCTCCCAGCGTTTCGTAGTCTGTATCACCCAATGACATACCCATTATTTCATTGAACTCGTCTATGCTGATCTTGGCATTAAAGATATACTCATTCTCGTTTACTTGCTCGTAGAGCTTCTCTTCACGATCGTACTCGTCTTGAATATCTCCCACTATCTCTTCTACCAGGTCTTCGATTGTGACAAGACCGGCCACCGAACCATACTCATCGACAATAATGGCCATGTGCACGCGCCTCTGCTGTATCTCGCGCAGCAGGTCATCCAGTTTCTTCGTTTCAGGAACGAAATATGCTTCACGCACAAGATCGCGTACCGGGTAATTGTTGTGTCCTTCGCGCAGTTGTTTAAGCATGTCCTTGACATACAAAACGCCAATGATATTATCGATATTCTCTTCGTAGACGGGAATACGCGAGTGACCCCCCTGCAGAGCAAGATCGACCGCCTCATCAACGGTCGCATTACTCTCTAAAGTCACCATGTCGATGCGTGGTACCATTACTTCACGCACAGTGGTATCGGCAAACTCGAAGATACTATGGATCATCTCGGTCTCTTCTTCTTCGAGTACCCCTTGCTCTTCACCCACCGTGAGTAATAAACGCAACTCTTCCTCAGTAACGAAGGGGCCAGGACGCCTGACCTGTCCTCCCATAAGGCGTACAAGGGTATTGGTAATAGCGCTGAGCGTCCATACAACCGGCTGCAGAAGCCATGAGACAGCTCGCACAGGCTTCACAAAAGCCCGTGCCCAGCGCAGCGGGTTCTGTACAGCAACAGTTTTGGGCGCAATTTCGCAAAAGATCAGAACCACCAACGAGGTGAGGATCGTAGCGATAAGCTCACCAAAGGTGTGTGAAAAACGTAAGGCCAGTACCGTCGCCATACTGGCAGCAACGATCACCGCGACTCTATTCACTATCAGGATCGTCAAAAGAAATTTGTTCGGATTGGAGAGCGTTTTTTCAATCTGAATAGCCTGTTGATTGCCCTCTTCTACCAGGTCCTTGAGCTTAATGCGGCTGATGGAGGTAAAAGATGTTTCGGCAGCAGAGGATAGTGCACAAAGTAATAGAGAGACAAGCAGAATTGCGAATTGTAACCACGCTTCCGTATCAAAAAGAGGAATTTGAAAATCGATTAAGGCGGCCATACTTGCTAAGCCAGGGCCATCCATAGCAACCCTTACTCCTTTTCACTGCCATCTTGCACGGAGCCATCTACTTCTACGGGTTGACGCATACGTAACACACGTGCCGGAACACCAACTACCAGTGCCCCGGGTGGCACATCTCTGTTCACTACAGCCCCTGCCCCTGTTCGAGCTCCCTCTCCCACCGTGACAGGTGCAACTAACATTGTATCACTTCCAATGAACGCTCCGTTACCTATATCCGTGCGGTTTTTTCCCACGCCGTCAAAATTGCAGGTAATCGTACCGGCCCCAATATTCACATGTTCGCCAACTGTGGCATCCCCAAGATAGCTAAAGTGATGCATATATGTCTCCGCGCCAACGTATGAATTTTTGACTTCCGCATAATTTCCCATATGAACATTACGTGCAAGGTAGGCACCTGGACGACAATGGCTAAAGGGACCTACACTCACTCCGTCTTCAAGCGTCGCTTCTTCCAGCACTGAATTTCGAATGATGCAATGATTACCAATTATCGATTGATCAATGGTGGTACCAGGCCCAATCTGGCATGCGGAACCAATACGGGACTTCCCTGTAATCAACGTGCCTGGAAGAATAACACTGTCAGGACCAATGCTGACATCAGCATCAATGTACGTCGTATCTGGATCGACGATGGTCACGCCAGCATACATATGTTGCTCAAGAATACGGTGACGCAACAATTTTTCGGCAGCAGCGAGTTGTACACGATCATTGATACCAATGGCTTCATCAAGCGTCCCAGTCACCGTAGCTATTTCACGGCCCTGTGCACCTGCGATACCTATGAGATCAGTGAGGTAGAACTCTCCGGAGGCATTGCGAGGTAATGCCCCCAATGTCGGCCAGAGCCAGCTCCGATCAAAACAGTACACACCGGAATTGACCTCGTCAATACGTTTCTGCTCCTCTGTTGCTCGCTTCACTTCGACGATTTCAAGCACGCGCCCATCAGCATCTCGCACGACACGACCAAAATCACTGGGCAATGCCGCGTGAGCTGTGAGGAAGGTTATCGTCGCTTGCCGTTCCTGGTGCTCAACCAGCACACGCGCCAGTATCTCACTGCGCACGAGCGGCGTATCACCATAGCATACCAGCACAACTTGAGGAAGAGGTTCGAGCTTCTCTACCGCATTGCGGGCTGCCAGCACGGCGTGTCCAGTTCCCAGTTGTTCTTCCTGGATCGCATAGAGGCAACGCTCCCCAAATACGGCTTCAACCTGGGTAGCACCGTTTCCCAGGACCACAATAGGACGAGAGGAAGATGGTAATTTGGCGTAAGGAGCAAACGCAAGAGAGGAGGGAATAGCTTCAACCGCATTCAGCACGTGTGCTAAGAGCGGCACGCCTGCCAATGGATGAAGTACCTTCGCCAATGTTGAACGCATCCGAGTACCTTTGCCTGCCGCAAGGACCACGGTCGCATATGTATTCATAACTGGATATGTTAATCCTTTTCTCTAAAGTGAGGGAGAAAAGCAGACGACGCAAACTCGAGGTCATTGACGAGACAGCTGTCACGCAAGAACACATGTCGCGAGTAACGCCAGTATCAACAAAAGTTGGCTCGGGTGCTAGGATTCGAACCTAGGAATAACGGTTCCAAAGACCGTCGCCTTACCGCTTGGCCACACCCGAAAAAGAAATGGCTCTCCTTATCCTGACTGCAATCATTTTAGCATCACGACACCATCAAGTCAAGTAGTAAGGGCAACATTGGATTTCTGAATTGTTTGTAGAAAATCAACCAGATCGGCC
>MNIY01000099.1 GCA_001919995.1 Ktedonobacter sp. 13_1_20CM_4_53_11 | reverse complement strand
TTCATAGAGGAGAGGTCTTTGCCCTGCTGGGACCTAACGGTGCTGGCAAGACCACAACAGTGGAAACGCTGGAGGGATACAGAAGGCCCGATCAAGGGAGTGTTCGCGTCCTGGGGCGCGATCCCATACGCCAAGCCCAGTCACTGAAGCCGCTTATTGGTGTTATGCTGCAACAAGACGGACTATACCCCGCTTTGACGGCTCGCGAGATACTGCGCCTCTATGCAGGTTACTTCCGAGAACCTCAAAATATCGATGCATTGCTAGAACGCGTTGGACTTTCGGCGGCAGCGAGGACACGCTGCCGCCGATTGTCAGGTGGGCAGAAACGCCGTTTAGCGCTGGCGGTCGCACTGGTGGGCAATCCCTCGCTTGTCTTTTTGGACGAACCAACAGCGGGTATGGATCCACAGGCACGTTTGGCAACATGGGAGATAATTCGCGACCTGAAACAGCGAGGAGCGACAGTGTTATTGACCACGCACTTGATGGATGAAGCAGAACGGTTAGCCGACCGCGTAGCCATTATCGATCACGGGCGGCTGGTAGCGCTCGATACCCCTTCACAAATGATGGGCGTGCAAAATGCCACTACTGTGCGCTTTGTAGCTCCAACCGGCCTGGATTGCACACAATTAGCGGCTCTACCAGCCGCACAAAGGGCCGAAGAGATTCGCCCGAGCAGCTATTTGATAGAGACAGAGGCAGTTCCAACACTTTTAGCAGAGCTTACCGCGTGGTTGCGCGACAATAACATCACCCTTTCTGAACTGCATGTAGGGCATGGTTCGCTAGAAGATTTGTTCCTGCGACTAACAGGGGCAGAGGTGCGAGAATAATTATGGCGATACAGACATTGGATCAGCATACAGGAGGCAGGAACAAAGCGGCACCTCGCTTGCGCCAGATTCTAATCCAGACACAATTTGAATTGCTTCTCACACTGCGACGCGGTGAGAACATATTGATTACATTGATTGTTCCAGTCATTTTACTCATCTTCTTTACATCGCTGAATATTGCCACGGTGGTCAACGGTCACGCCGTCAACTTTCTTCTCCCGGGAATACTCGCGCTGGCGGTGATGGCTGCGGGGATGGTGAACCTTGGTATCGCAACTGCCTATGAACGCTACTACGGCGTGCTAAAGCGCCTTGGCGCATCGCCGCTGTCACGGAGCGGGCTGATAATTGCGAAAGTCATCTCTATTCTGGTGCTGGAAGTAGTCCAGGTAATACTGGTAGTGGGGGTCGCAGTGACACTCTATGGTTGGCAACCTGCTGGTTCACCATTGCTTGCCATCCTGGTAATGGCACTTGGTACAGTCACTTTTGCCGCTATTGGCCTGGCTATGGCTGGCGCGCTGCGGGCTGAAATCACATTGGCAGGGGCTAACGCACTCTTCCTGCTTTTTGTCCTGCTCGGAGGTGGCATCCTGCCCTTGAGTCATCTCCCGGCTCCGGTTGCCGCCATCGCTCAGTTTCTACCGGCTGCTGCATTTACGCAGGCCCTGCAAGCAACTATGAGCAATGGCACAGCATTTCCTGGTTTCGCTTTAGTGGTGCTCGCCGTTTGGGCCCTTGCTGTGCTTGTCATTGCTATAAGAACGTTTCAATGGGAATGAGATTGGGCAGAATGTTTATCCAACCAGGAGCATGGCTCCGGTTCCAAGGTGACCCGGCACGAGCAGGCAATCAGGTTTTCATAGCTGACCATATCCACTGGTCAGGGCAGGTATAATCGAGCACGGCCAAGTTCCCTCTATGTTCTGAAAGACTGATAATAAACTGTGGCACACTGGAATGCTGTAACTGGTTTTCAGTATTAGGTATCAAGATGGAGATACCATCCGTTCCCTGGATGTGCGAAATGGTCTGATCAAAGGTAGCAACCTGGTCGATGATAATTTTTACGCTAAAGCTTACGATCTGACTCTGATTATCGTAACCTAAGAAACGCGGAATGATCGTATCCATTGCTTTGCGAAATGGATCATGAAATGTGAAATCCGTTTTATATGGATTATCAGCTGGCGCTTTGGCAAACGAGAAGGCTTCGCTACAGAGGGAGTATTTATAGGCGCTATTTGGCACCCTGACTAGAAGCGATCCATACACAACAGGCTTGGGGGTGTCTAATCGTCCACGGATAACAAGAATGCTCACCACCACAACTATCAGAACGAGAGAAAGTAGTAACCACTTTTTCATCAATACACCCTCCCCAGGATTGAGAAGTACATTCAATACGAGATAGGCGGCTAAAGAGTCGGGTGTACAAATAACTTTTCAAGCATCTCATAGCGCAAATGTAACTGAAAGATCCAGGTATGACTGAAAGGAAACTAGCTACAAATGGGCACTACAAAAAATGTTAGTACTTCTTATGTTTGATTACGTGAAATGGTAAAGGTTGGTTTCTCATCCGTAGGTTTATTATCCAGTGTAGCAGGTTCTTCGGTTTAGAAAGTTGTCACTGATAACATACCTTGATGGGTCATTATGTATCAATACGCGCGCGGCTTTACGGCATACTGCAGTTTTACGAGGTGAAAACACTGAGGGCGGAAGCGCCATCGAAGGTGTGACGCCCGCCGCCCTTAGAATTCGCGCTTTGTAACGAGGCTGACTTCCTCCGAGAAGTGACAGGCAGCGTAGTGCTCACGACCTTCTTTTGCCTCGAAAGCCGGCTCTACTTCTCGACAAATCTGCTGCGCCATCGGGCACCGGGTATGAAAACGGCAACCTGAAGGAATATTAATAGGGCTGGGCAAATCGCCCGATAGAATGATGCGCTGGCGACGTTTCTCAACTTTCGGATCAGGGATAGGTACCGCTGAAAGCAAGGCCTGAGTATAAGGATGCTTTGGAGTAGCATAGAGTTCATCTCGGTCGGCCAGTTCGACAATCTTTCCCAGGTACATCACTGCAATGCGGTCAGCAACATGGCGCACCACGCTCAGATCATGAGAAACGAAGAGGTACGTCAGATCAAATTGCTTTTGCAGTCGCTGCAACAAATTGAGTACCTGCGCGCGCACGGAGACATCAAGTGCGGACACAGGTTCGTCGGCAATCACAAATTCTGGATTGATCGCCAGGGCGCGCGCAACCGCGATACGTTGTCGCTGTCCACCACTAAACTCGTGAGGGTAGCGGTCAATGTACTCAGCACGCAGACCAACGACACTCAGCAATTCAGCCGTTTTCTCGCGAATCTCACTACTGGAGCCAATATTGTAGACATGCATTGGTTCGGCGAAAGAGGACCTGACCGCCAGTGGGTTTATAGAGTCGCACGATGGTGCGGCCAATGGTGGTCTTGCCAGATCCACTCTCTCCCACCAGACCAAGCGTCTGTCCCCGCTCAATACTAAAACTGACACCATCCACCGCGCGAACATGGCCTACAACCCTCTGGAAGATGATGCCCCTCGTCAAAGGGAAGTGCATCTTGAGGTCGCGTACATCCACTAAAGTTTTGCTCCCTACACGTGTATCAACCATCTGTTACTTACTCCTTAGGATGATTGTAGCGTTGCATCTGCCGAGGTTTTAAGGGCAGCTTGCAAGGCTTCTTGCCTGGCCTGGCGGCGTTTATTTGCATACGCCTGCTCTCTGGGGTCGGTGACATCTACCCAGCAGGCTTTGCGGTGCGCTGCATTTCCTGCCACAGGATCGAGCGGGGGCATGGTGCGACAAATAGCGCGAGCAAACGCACAGCGCGGCATGAAGGGACACCCAGGAGGAGGCTGCAGCAAATCAGGTGGGGCGCCCTCGATCGTTCTCAGTTCGCTCGTGCGTTGTTCATCCAGGCGCGGGACAGAGCTTAACAGTCCCAGGGTATAGGGGTGGCGAGGATTTGCAAACAGTTCGTCGGTTGGAGCGGTCTCCACAACTTTCCCTGCATACATCACTACCACGCGATCGGTCATACCCGCAACTACTCCCAGGTCGTGGGTGATCAAAATAACCGCTGTCCCAAACTCATCACAGACTCCAGTGATCAATTCAAGGATCTGGGCCTGTACTGTGACGTCGAGCGCTGTCGTTGGCTCATCAGCAATGAGCAGTTTGGGATTGCACGCCAGGGCAATGGCAATCATGACTCTTTGCCGCATACCTCCACTAAATTGGTGAGGATAGGCACTAGCTCGCGTAGCGGCATCAGGAATCCCCACCTGTTCAAGCAGGGCAACCGCTCGCTTCAAGGCCTGATCAGTACTCAGCTTCAAATGGATTTGTAATCCTTCCGCGATCTGTTTACCCACGGGCATTGTCGGGTTGAGGCAGGTCATGGGATCCTGGAAGATCATACCAATCCGACCGCCACGAATTTTGCGCATCGCACTCTCTGGTAGCTCAAGCAGGTCCTGATCCTGAAACAGAATGCTACCCCCGGCATATTCCCCCGGTGGCCGTTGAACCAGGCGCATAATCGAGAGAGCTGTGACGCTCTTGCCACAGCCGCTCTCGCCTACCACGCCTAGCTTCTCACCGGGTTTGACCGCAAAACTTGTACCATCGACCGCACGCACTCTCCCAGCTTTTACCTTAAAATAAGTTTTGAGATCCTGAACCTCAAGCAGATACTCTCCCAAAATCGTAGCTCCTTTTACAACCTGTATACCTAACGTTCAGTCATGTAGGGATCAAGTGCGTCGCGAAGACCATCGCCTACCAGGTTAAAGCTCAGCACCGTCACGAAGATCAGCAGACCAGGGGCGAATACGAGCCAGGGGGCGAGTTCATAGAGTGCCTGACCGTCGGCGATCATATTGCCCCAGCTTGAGGTGGGGGGATGAAGGCCAAAACCAAAGTAGCTCAAGACCGATTCAAGGATGATGTTTGCACCGACCAACAATGTAGCATTTACGATGATTGGCCCGGCAGCATTGGGCAGAATATGGCGGAACATGATGCGGAAGTTCCGTGCTCCAATGGTTCGCGCCGCTAGCACATACTCACGCTCCTTTAGAGACAAATACTCTCCCCGCACAAGACGTGCTGCATACGTCCAGCCAAAGATAGCTATCAAGAAGATCACACTTCTGGGTGAGCCATCGCTGAAAGTCGCTGAGAGCACAAATAGCAGGAGATAGAGCGGCACTGCCAGGACAACATCCGTCAACCGCATGAGGACGTTGTCTACAACTCCACCGTAGAATCCTGCCAATGATCCTATCCCGATGCCAAAGACGATCGCCGCCAGCATCGAACTCAGACCCACCAGCAACGAGACTTGCCCTCCCGCCATGGCACGCGCAAACTGATCACGTCCGACATCATCCGTTCCAAAGGGATACGTTAGTGAAGGGGCTTGTGACGCATCAGTCGGATGTATGACATCTGGTTGATTGTGCCCAGTGATGACTGGTCCTAAAAAACAAAAGAGAAACATGAGTATCAGGACAGCCGCTCCCACAAGGGCAGCCCTATTCCGTATAAAGCGGTCGAAAATGATACGCCCCTGACTGCGGCGCTTCTGGACTAATGCTGGTGTTAGTTCCAGAAGAGGCTCGATTTCTTCTTCGGCGGGTGTAACATTGAGCTGTCCGGGTATGTCCATAGATGCCTCCTTCTCTCAACACACGCTATGAGTAGCGAATGCGCGGATCCATCACTCCGTAGAGGACGTCTGCTATCAGATTAAAGAGCACAACAAAGAATCCGCTAAGCAATAATATTGCCAAGAGTACAGGAAAGTCACGGCTTTGGAGGGAGTCAAAAAACAGGGAGCCCATGCCAGGCCAGGCAAAGATGCCTTCTGTAATCGTCGCGCCGCCAGCTATCGCCCCAAAGTCGATTGCAACCACGGTAATCAGGGGGATCACCGCATTGCGTAAAGCGTGACGCACGAGACTGGACGTAGGGCTTACCCCTTTCGCCCGAGCCGTACGCATGTAGTCCTGTTTTGTGGTATCAATCATGCTCGAACGCATGTAGCGACTCCAACCAGCAACAAAGAGAACCGAGAGAGCTATAACAGGCAAGACGAGGTGCAACAGGTGATCAATAAATGCGTTGAAAGGATCATAGGTCATGCCAAGGGTAGTAGTGCCCGAGACGGGAAGCCAGTGCAACTGCACCGCAAAAATATCCTGGAGAAACAAACCTAGCAGAAAGGCGGGCATTGCTAAACCAAAGTACGAGATAGTAGTCACGGTGTAATCAAGCGGGGAGTTCTGCCGGATCGCTGAGATCACTCCCAGGAAGATCGCCAGTACCAGGGCTACCAGGAGAGAAATAGCAAACAACTGGAGCGTGGCGGGAAAACGCTGACCAATCACCGTGGAAACAGCCTGGTTGGTGGCAAAGGAGTAGCCAAAGTCTCCAACCAGGCAATTGCGTAACCATACCAGATACTGGACAGGGAGAGGCTGATCCAAACCAAAGCGCGCACGTAAGGCAGCACGTCCTGCAGCGTCCAGGTGTGGATTGAAGATCACCTGATCCGGCCCACCTGGTAATGCATGAATCAGGAGAAACATGAATATGGACAGCAAGAGCAACAAAGGAATTGCTTGCAACGACCGCCTGATAATATATCGTCCCATAGGCACCTCCGAAAGAGCTTACAATGGGGATGGAAACCACTGACAGTAGTTTACCATATTCCTATATATGTATGTCAATGGGGATAAATAAGCTTAAGCAAAATTCAATTTACGTTCAATCAAACTTAACAATCTGAACAGTCCAAAAACAATTTCCGTTTGCTTAGGCACGATTCAGATAGCAACTGAGTTTCACGAAACTGCCAGGTGTATTTGAACCACGCCTTCGCGTAGAAACATTGTGCGGATGATGCTCGTAGCTGCCCAAGCCAGTTAAGCTAGACCCAGGGGCCCATCCGTCTACAGAAGGGCAGCCCCTGGTTAGAGAACTCTCAAAGAGCCTAACCAGAGGCATCGTCATGCTACAATTACAGCCACGCTAGACATTACTTAGCACGTCCCATTAGTACACCACCACTGCCAGACGTTGACCGTCTCTGAGGCTCCCTCTGGACCAGGCGCGTAGTTGTGCGTCGTATTCTTGGAAATACCCTGATCCAACGGACTATACAGAACGACGAAGGGGATGTCGGTCAGTTCAAGATGGTGAATCTGATTGAAGGCCTGCTGGCGCACATTTGGGTCAGCCGAGCTCTGCTCTTGTTTGAGATACGTTTGCATTTGCTGGTTGCAGTAGAAACTCCAGTTCTCACCATTTGTGCCCTGCTGAGAGCAATCCAGGAGAGAAGCATCATCGGGATCGTACACATACGAATTCTCGAACTCTCCCAGATCGTGCTTGCCGCCAGGAAGGAATGTACCGAAGAAGGTGCTGGCAGGGTAGTTTTGGATGTTCATCTTGATGCCGATGTCCTTGAAGTTCGACTGAATAATCGCCTCGTCAGCGGCGCGCCAGGGTTTGCCCGTCGTTGTCGCGTATCTAAACTCCAGCCGCTGTCCATTCTTTGAACGAAAGCCGTCAGCACCTTTCGTCCAGCCATGCTGATCGAGCAGGGCATTGGCGGCGGCAGGGTCGAATTTCGGACAGGCAGCATCCGGCTGGTAGCCGGGATGTAGAGAAGCTCCGTGATCGGTACATAGAGGTGCAGCCTGCCCGACGCGGGCCGTTTTGATGAGGCTATTTTTGTCAATCGCCATGGCCATGGCCTGACGAACCTCGAGATTCTGGCCAAGAATGGGGTTCTTGAGGTTGATAATCATGACCTCGAAGTTGGAGGCGTTGGGATTGACCACCAGCTTATAGTTCGCCAGGTTTTTGTATACAGCGGTCTTGCTGACATCGAGGAACCAGGACGAGGTGATCGAGCCGGCCTGGAGATCTTTGAGGATCGTATCCTCACTGGCTATCGGGCGGAAGATAATTTTATCGAGGTAAGGCAGCCCCTCGGCTGCACGATAGTAGTTTGCATTCCTGACAACTGTGTAGTGATCACCATGCACGCTCTCACTCATCTTGAAGGGACCGCTCGTGACACTGGGATTCAGGCTATCAGCGGATTTCGCGATGGCATCGGGGGCCACACTCGCGAAGTGGTGCTTGGGCAATGGTGCGAGTCCGCCATCCGTCCACAAAGCCAGGAACGGCGCGTACGGTTGCTTGAGGTGGAAGGTAATCGAGAGTTTGTCAGAAGAAACGTCCGCTGAGGTGATTTGGTTATAGCCGACAGTGCTGGCCGCAGTAAACTTGGGGTTAGTCCAGAGCTTCCAGGTAAAATCGACATCATCGGCATTGTATGGCTGACCATCAGACCACTTCAAGTTAGGCTTCATCTTGAACGTCCATGTTTTGCTATCTGCGCTGGCACCGCCATTTGCAACGGTAGGTAATTCTGCTGCAGCGCCAAGGGTAATATGGCCGCTATAATCACCAACGAAGAGCGGAGCGTAAAGCGTCTGCTCGACCAGGGTGTCGAACGTCTGCGAATCAGCGTTAGGAATCAGCGAGCCAGGCTCATTGGGGATATCGTCGATCCAGGTGCCTCCCTTTACGGCAGTGCCTGAGCTTGAACTGGGACTCGTTGGCGTACCGCTCGCGCCACAAGCACTGAGGAGAAGCATCAGCACCGCGACGATGGAAAAGGACATCATTAGTAAACGCGGCCTAGGTCTCTTGAGCATCATTTCCTCCTAAAAAATAGTTTGAGATTGAGGAACTTGGTTACCCGCAGGTGCGGGAACCACTCTACGTATCGGGATAGCTGCCTTCCTTACTTTCCAGACACATATATATGAGTCGCACATAATATACGTCACTCAAAGACAAATTCTCACAGAGTGAATTTGCCCCCCACAAAAGTAGATGAAACTCTTATACCTCCAGGTTGGCAACCGCTCAGTATCTGCCAACCACGTCGGTGAAGGCTTGACCTGGAAGCGTTGCCAATTGCTTTACTAGGCTCAATTCGTACGCATTGGCGCGGGGTACCCCTGGTCGGATAAGATATGCTACAGTGTTTGCTGTCAGCAATAAGCCGAAGCGTACGATGTAGTATGCAGGTGGAAGAATGGCTGCCGGCGTTTTACCCGTCTCATCAGTAGCAGTTACTATCACCAGACAGCCGATGGCAGGATTGGATGAGGAGACAAGCCGTATCATAGCAAGTGTTGACTCTCCAACTTGAGGCCCAACCGCTAATCCCCTTATAACAAATAGCCGAGCAACATTACAAGCAGGATCGTCGGCGACCTGCACACTGCCTGTTAAGAAACGTTCGTATTTCCCATTTACACCTTTGCTCTTAGTATTAGTATATATGGGTGGACCCAGGTCTGGACCTAGAAGTACATTGACATGCCAGCCATGATCCCATGCTATGCGAAGCAGAAGCAGTTGTTGACCCGGCGCTGGTCCTAGAAGGCTTACTGGTTGATTGCGTGCAACGATGCGGCCGTTTTCCGTGGCGTAGTCCCAGGAGGAGCGTGTCATGGCAAGAGTAAACCACCCTGATGCGACAGAGGCCGCGGTTTCTTGCAGCCTGAACTTCCAGGGTGCAGAACACAGTTGCCGGCAATCTTGCCTATCGATTCCACAGAGCAGGCCGCTGTGGGTCTGCATATTTGCAAAGCAGACCCAATTGCTGTTTGTATCCAACTGGAAATGGAGTGTGGCTCGCAGACGTTGCCGCGCTGTAACAGGACCACTCTCTCCAGCATATTGCTCCCCCGGCTGTACCGTTTCGCTTGTAAAGAGCTTCCCAAGCTCTGCCTGTATTGCACTCACCAGTCCTGTTCGCTGCTCGGGAGGCAATGTGTTCAGCGATTCATGCAGAAGGATGATCTGGTACGCCGACGATCTGTGTATGGCGTGATCAAATGCAAAACGACAGGTATCATCGATTGCGAAAGGTATTGATAGCAGGCAAGACTGCGGCAGGAAAGGATCGGCACGCCAGGAGATGAGATGATGTCCTCTGCCTAATTTCAGCGGTTCGTCGACGCCGATGCGCGGTAGATGCATCTGGTGCCCATCGACAAATACCTTCGCCCAGGGTATATCTTTATCTATGTAGAAGCTATCATAGCCTGGAGGCAGTGCTGGAGCAGGAGTGGGCATGAGCTTATGCACTACCTGCTGTGTTATGCTTTGCGCTGTGGAAAAGCCATTCGGTATCACCAGGAAGGTTAGCAACACTGAGCTTGTGACAATAGCCAGGAGCCATAACCTATTCAGCTGACGTCGTGTCGAGCGTATTTTCGGCGGCAGCGGCACGAAGGGGATATAGTTGCGCTCACCGGAAATACTCATTTGATCGAGACTGATTATTTCTACCTCAAAGTCATCCGGAGGGTGTTCATGTTCTGTTTCGTTCACGAGTTGCTCCCGCGTCTATTGACTTTCAACTAGCACTGACCTTTGTCACACCACCACTCCCAGATGTTGACCGTCTCCAAAGCACCTTCTGGGCCCGGTTTGTAGTTATGTGCATTGA
>MNIY01000203.1 GCA_001919995.1 Ktedonobacter sp. 13_1_20CM_4_53_11 | reverse complement strand
AAGACATCGATCAACCAGAACGTTCGTACGTTAGATGAAGCGCCCGCAAGAAAAGGACCGGTCATCTGTAGCTACAGATGACTGGTCCCTTCCACTTTTAAAGTGTGCTATACTCAAATACAACAACAAAAGCAAAGGATCGAGAACGAGCCTCCATGCCTGAATACATCTGGGGTCGCAACCCTGTTATGGAAACGCTCCATTCACCACGGCAGGTTAAACGCATTTTATTCGCCGAAGGTCAACGCGAAGCATCAACCCTCGCTACTATACTGCAAGAGGCTAAGCGCCGTCATATCCCTACCGAGAAGGTTGCGCGTGCTCGTCTTGACCAGCTCAGCCATGGAGCGGTACACCAGGGCTGCATCGCAGTTGTCGAAAAGCGAGCTTATGCCACGCTAGACGAAATACTCGCCCATGCTGAAGACAAACACGAGGCACCCTTTCTGCTCATACTTGACGCTATCCAGGATGTCAATAACCTTGGTTCGCTCCTGCGTACAGCCGAGGCCGCTGGCGTACATGGTGTCATTCTACCGGAGCGGCGCGCTGCCGAAGTGAACGCGACTGTGATCAAAACCTCGGCCGGTGCTACCGAACATTTGCTCATCGCGCAGGAGACAAACCTCACCCGCACCATCGAGTTTCTCAAAAAACAGCAAATCTGGGTGGTCGGACTGGCAGGTGAGGCCGGCACTGAGTACGATCAGGCAGATCTGACAGGCGCGCTTGCCCTGGTGGTTGGAAACGAAGGAAAAGGCATCAGCCGCCTGGTACGAGAACACTGCGATCTGCTGATTAAACTACCCATGCGTGGGCACATCAATTCGCTCAATGCAGCGGTCGCGGGCAGTATTGCTTTATATGAGGCATTAAGGCAAAGAGAGAACAAGAAGTATAGTTGACTTGACATCTCCGATAATTCATTGTCCAATCTGTACATCTAAAAACTGATTAACTGGACTGCCCACATACATTTCCATAGTGGCTTGTTCGACTAGACGGCGGCTCTCTTACCTCGTAATGGAATCTCCGCAGTCCAAACAATGTATTGATCAGCAATGAGAGGAGAATGACCAAAATGCACAGACCATTTCGTTTTGGCGTCGTAACGGCCTATGCCCAATCGCATACTGCCTGGATCACGACTGCTCGCAGAGTCGAGGAACTTGGCTACGCGACCTTGTTAATGCCAGACCGCCTAAGCATAGGAAGCCTCGCACCACTTACAGCGTTAGCTGTGGCTGCCCAGGCAACCACATCGCTGCGCATTGGCAGTTATGTGTTCTGCAACGAGTATCGCCATCCCGTGCTCCTCGCCAGAGAAGCCGCCACACTCGATCTGCTCTCCGGGGGCCGCTTTGAACTTGGCCTGGGAGCAGGAGTCGGCCCATCTGAGTTTCAACGCATAGGTATTCCGTTTGCGAACGCGGGCACACGCGTCGGCCATCTTGAGGAAACCCTTCAGGTGATGAAACAACTCTTCACTGAAGAGACGGTAAATTTCAGTGGGAAGTACTACACGATTACAGAGCTGAAAGGAAATATCAGGCCAGTCCAGCAGCCGCACCTGCCTCTTCTCGTTGCAGGCGCAGGAGAACGGATGCTCAAGCTGGCAGCCAGGGAAGCGAATATCATCGCGATCGGGTCAAAAATAACCGCGCAAGGTGTAGACCCAACAGACCCCACTATGGAGCAAAAAATTGCCTGGATCAAAGAAGCTGCAGGTGAGCGCTTCGCAGACCTGGAACTGAGTCAGACGATCTACGACATGATGATCACCGACAGTGGCACTGATCTCTCCACTCAGGCAGGAGGGCCGCCCATTCCAAAGAGACCAATGAGTACTGAGCAGGCGGTTGCACATCTCCTTGAACAGCGCGATCGCTACGGTTTCTCCTACCTTCAGGTCTATGAAGGACAGATGGAGAATTTTGCCCCGGTGGTTGCGCGGCTCGCCGGAAAATGAAACAGAAGGGGCTGCCAGTTGTGATTACTCTCTTACAGGGATAGTCTTTTAAAGACCGGCTCAGGAATACTTCTCACGATGAGCATAATGGGGCGCCAGAACCATGGCAGGTAGACAACTTCCTTTCGATCCTTCATGGCCCGGTATATCCCCTCACCAACATCCTGCGCACTGGCAGCCAGCAGCCCCTTCTTCACCGAAGCAGTCATAGGCGTATCGATAAGGCCAGGCTTTACAGTCACAACTGCGACTCCCGACTTGCTCAGCCGGTTGCGCAGCCCCTGTAAGAAAACACTTAACGCGCCTTTGGCGGCTCCATACACATAGTTGCTCTGCCGGCCGCGGTCACCAGCCACCGAGGAGACGACTGTGATACAGCCGCGCTTCTGCTGCTCAAAATAACCCGCCAGGATCGTCAAAAGGGAGATCACGCTGGTGCAATTAGTGGTAAATTCTTTCAGTGTCTCGGAAACGCTAACCTGGCATTTTTGCTGGTCCCCTAACGTACCATGGGAAATCAGCACCATGTCAAGCCCGTCGAGTGTCGAAATAGCAGTTTCGATCATCTCCTGGTGGCGGTCAAGATCCGTTACATCCAGCAAAAATGTCTCGATACGCTTCGCGCCACGCACCTTCAGATCATTGCCGGTGTCTTCTAGTTTCTCGGGGGAGCGGGCAACCAGGAAAAACTCGGCGCCATCCTTCGCAAAGCGCTTGGCTGTTTCATGGGCGATGGCCGAGGTTGCCCCTACAATCAATATTCTCATATTTTTTATACCATCACTAACTTTTGAGCATGACTTACACGTCGCCAAAAACTGGAGGAGAAGTGTGGATCAACATACTGGGCAAACTCTTGCCATCTAGGGAAAAACGCCTGGAAGTTCTCCGCGCTCATGCGCGCGTCTTTTGCAGGATAGACCGCCCCCCCACTCTGACGCACAACTTTATCGAGTTCGTCGAGCAATTGTAATGTCTTCTGACCACCATAGGCAAAATCCAGGGCCAGGGTTATACCTGGCCGGGGGAATGAGAGCATCCCAGGAGATCGTATCGTACCAAATGTTTTAAGAACCGTTAAAAATGACCCTTCGCCCGAGCGCCGTATGCGCCCGATAATCTCTCTCATTGCGCCAAAACCATCCTGGAAGGGCACTACAAACTGGTACTGTAAAAAGCCACGTTTGCCATAGAGGCGATTCCACTCGTGAATGGAGTCCAGCGGATAAAAGAACGGCTCGTACGGCACAACCTTGTGCACCCTTTTGCTGAGTTGCGAGTGGTAGAACAATTCGTTAAAAGACTTGACCGTCAACGAATTCAAAACAAAAGAGGGAAGATCAAAAGGAACTGTGAGCGGCAGCTTTCTCCCAGTCTTTTTCGATGCCAGTGATCTTGACTGGTCGTTATTGCCGCACATGAAAATGCCCCTGCACAAGTTCTGCCCACCAATCAAGATGTCAACCCAGGACATTGTATATTCATACTGCTGGTCCGTTTCGGCGGAAATCTGCAGAAATTCGTCGAGCGATGAAAACTGGATGCGCTCCATATCGATGAAAGGATTGACGATAGGCTTCAAGCGAAATTCAGCCCACAGGATGACGCCAGTGAGACCGAGGCCCCCGATAGTAGCCTGAAACAAATTTGTGTTCTCGTGGGGGGAACAGATAAGACGCTCTCCATTCGAACGCAGGAGTTCAAAACGGGTGACATGACAGCCAAAGGTGCCCGCCTTATGATGATTCTTGCCATGCACATCGTTGGCGATCGCTCCACCAACGGAGACAAACCTCGTGCCCGGCGAGACTGGAATAAACCAGCCGCGCGGCACAATCAGCTCAAGGATTTCCGCCAGCGATACGCCCGCCTCACAGCATAAAAGGCCCTCATCTTCGTCAAAAGAGATGAAACGTCGCAGGTGACTCACATCCAGGGACACCCCGCCCTCGTTCAGGCAGCTATCGCCATAGCTTCGCCCATACGCGTAAGGCAGCACTGGCTGCTCAAAATCAGCAATATTGGGCAATTCACTGCGCCAGAAAACCGATTGTACCTCAGCGGGAGTAACCTTTGGATAGCGCCCCCATGAGCGAGGTTGATTCGTTTTACTGAGAAAAGACATACAATATTTTTTTATACCTCTACCAAGTATTTTATCATGCTAGATGATATAACGAAGGAAGAGAAGGTGTAGCTACGAAAGGTAGCCGAAAGGTATTAGAGGAGGCGGTTGTTTTGAAAGGATTATATATAATATGCACGCTGTGATATTCGCTGGAGGAGCTGTACAACCAGGAGAAGCTGTTGCCGCTGCAATTGCTTCCGCCGATCTCGTCATCGCAGCCGATAGTGGAGCAGCAACTGCGCTCCACTACGGCTGCACTCCTGCCATCATTGTTGGAGACTTCGACTCGCTGGATGCTCCTCGATTACAAGAACTGAAAACGCGGGGAAGCCGTATAGTACAGGTTGCAGTTGAAAAAAATGAGACCGATACCGAGCTTGCCGTCCAGGCAGCGATAGAGGAAGGAGCCAGCGTGATTACATTGCTCGGTGGACTTGGCGGCGAACGCTTCGATCACACGATGGCGAATATACTGCTGCTGGCAGGTTTTGAGGTTGTGCCCCTACGCATTGTTGATGGACCGGCGATCTGCTGGCTATTGCGTGGGCAAGGACAGGCAGTGATCAACGGACAGGCCGGAGATTTACTCTCCTTGCTTCCACTCACCGGAAATGCTACGGGCGTACACACCATCGGGCTATACTATCCATTGCGTGGGGAGACGCTGCATTTTGGCAGGCCACGAGGTGTGAGCAACGTCCTGGAACAGGAACAGGCCGGGGTCTCCCTTGAAAGTGGGTTATTACTTATCATACATACGAATTCGCGAGAGCTTAAGACATAATGCTCTATTGTCCATTACAGCGATACCAAATCTCGCCAAAAGCCGCTCCAACTATCGCAGCTATTACTCCTGCCAAAAGTGCGAGAGGAGCCGAAAATAATACACTGAGCCAGTCGGGCGCAAGCACTGCTGTCCCCCAGGGGAGTTTATCGAGCGGTATAAACACCATGAGAAGATGCATTACTGCAGGTGGGATCAGCAAAGCTGTCAGCCCTATGAGGATACCAGGGAACCACACCCACACCCTTTGCAGGGGTTCCTCAATTGACTTGCCGCGCCGGCGTTGCCAGTAGGCGAAGCCTTCAACCATCACTGCTGAAATCAGGTAAAGCAGTGGTAGAAGGGCAAGGACGAGGTTGTAGGTAGGTAAACGATCTGTGTAGCGAAACCTGAACCCAAACATTGATACAAAGGTATGCAATGCCCATGGTACGAAAGCCTGCGTTCCCAGCGCCAGAATCCAGACAAGCAATGCCGCCAGGATTGCAGTGCCTGGTTTGCGTATGAAATTGGTCACGCCGATTAAACAGAATCCAGCGGATAAAGCCAGCGGAAGTGGGTACGTCAGAAGAAGCCATTGCGAGGTACCTGGCGCTATAGAGTTGAACGCCGTCAATGTCGGCAGTATCAGTTCCATTAACCCGGCGAAGATTGCCAGCGCTCCCCATTCAAGCCCATTCAGCCCCAGGAAGCGACGTGGAGAAGGCTCTTTCCGCCGCTCAACCCCAACTTCTGAAGCAAAGATATAGATGATACCCAGCCCTTCAATCAACCCGCCAACAGTTCCCATCAGGTGAAAGGGAGACCACAACGTCACGTCGATCCCGTACAAGGAATGCCACCAGTTATCAAAGGGTGCGGCCACGAGGTCGATTAAGGCCCCAAAACCCAGGATAATAAAACCGATTGGCGCGTGGAATATCCAGAAGATAGACACCGTCGAAGCGTCGTCAACTCCTGGCGCCTTCCTATAGTAGCGCAGGGTATCGAGTATGACTACACTTAGAGCCACGAGTCCTGCCGCTCCTATCCCCGTATACATCATGATATGTGGTGGTATCCAGAAGGTATCTCGTCCAATGGTATCATGCCAGTTCCTATCCCACGCCAATCCAAGTTCTGCCTGCAAAACTAGAAAGAGTAGAAACCAGGCACTCACGCGGCGCAATCTTCGCTCGGCGAGATCAACTGGTTGAGATTCCTGGCCTTGAGAAAAGCCTTCTACGTTCACTCGTATATCAGATTGCGCCATGTATATTGACCTTCACCTCTCCAGGACAACCATTGGTTTTCCAGCCTGACCGTTCCGCATGAGTGATTTCCACAAAATCACTGATTTCTTCCTACTACTGGATAGTATGACACATCCATTGCAAGAATTCAAAAGTTGAGTCTACATTTTTTCCTGCTACCGCACACATATTCCATCAAGCTAGAAACTGATTTGTGTATAGGCGGTTAAAATCCATGGAATGGATGGGGTGACCCGCTGCATCATCTATACCGTTAGAGTTGATGATAAATTGTGGATAACCGTGCCAGGCGGCAGCATCCTGCCAGCCCCATTTCCGACCCCGGTCGGCATAGCGCGGGCTGAGAAACTCCTGACTGGCAACCACCAGGCCTGGATCTGGGAATGTACCCTGCGGATTAGCGCTCAGCAACATCTGCGCTGAATCTTGTGCATGCGTTCGAGTGTATTCATATCCCTTCGCGGTCGCGGCCATAAACCTGCGCAATAGATCCGGCTTCTGTTTGATCTCGTTGGGGCTGGTGATAATATTGGGTGTATAGTAATCAGCGACGCCGTAGTTTGTGATAGGAAAGATATGTAATTTAACGCCTGCACGCTGCGCCTGGATAACTTCCCAACCCTCAAACACCCACACGAAATCGATGCGGCGCGACTCCAGCGCTTGCATCGCGTCGACACTCAACGTCACATTCTTAAATTGACCTGTTCCACCATCCTGCTTGATGATCTCACCCACTACCGCTGATTCATACGGTGCGCCAAAGCCTCCGTACACTTTGCCACTCAGGTCTCTTGGTCGCGTTATACCCGAGTTCGCCAGGGTAATCAGCGCGGAAGTGTTATGTTGAATTATTGCAGCAATCGAGACGACCGGCTGATTCACAGCAGCATCAGCAACAATTCCTTCCGTTGAGCTAATACCCACGTCGGCCTTTCCACTACTCACCAGCACGTCTGCTGAGACATTCGCCGAATAGGGCAATAGTTGGAGATTGATACCCTCATCGCGCAGCACGCTGCTGCCAGATGAAAGCGCCTACAACAAGAACAATCAGTAACAGGGGTATACCTATACTTGCGAGGAGACGAAAACGAGTATTCATGACAGTTTCCTTTCTCTATGAGTTGGGCAACCCACCGGCTGCCTGGTAACAGGATATGAACTCAGAGCCTACGGATCGCAGATCCGTGATACCACGGTAAAGCAATGCGCTCGATCAAGGATACGAGGCCAAAAAGCAGGAGGCTGAGCGCCGCGGTGACGAGAATTGCCGCGAAAACCAGCACAATCGCATGAGAGTTGAACGAGAGTTGCATGTAGATACCCAGACCTTGATACGCTCCCACATATTCCCCAAAGATTGCACCCGTCACGCCATATGTCGCGGCAATGCGCAGGCCAGAGAAAAACGACGGCATCGCTCCCGGTAAACGCACAAGCCAGAGAATCTGCCAGCGCGACGCGCGCATACTTCTTAAGAGGTTGATCAGTTCTGGCTCAGCATCGGCGAGCCCATCAGCGCATGCAACGGCTATAGGAAAGAAACAGTAGAGCGCGACAACAAAGACCTTCGGACCCAGGTCAATACCGAACCAGAGGAGCAACAAGGGCGCCAGGGCGATGATCGGAATCGTCTGAGATATCACCAGGACTGGATAGATTGCTCGCCGCGACCACCGTGAGATTTCAAGTGTTATCGCGAGGAGCAGACCAAAAACCGTCGCCGCGGCCATGCCCAGCACCGTCTCTAAGAGAGTTTGCAGCGTATGTACGGAGATCACATCCCAGTGATCAATCAAAGCCCGCACAATGGCGATTGGTGTAGGCAGGACTTCTGCGCTGATCTGTCCAGAACGTACGTACAGTTCCCAAAACGCCAATATCGTCACACCTAACACAAATGCAGGCCCATAACCGGCCAACCAGCGTAATTTCATACTTGTTGTTCCTTCATCAAAAGCGCGGTAAGCTCCTGCTCCAACTGCACAGCCTGCGCCAATGCCAGTTGCTCCGAGCGGCGCGGGCGCGGTAACTCGACTTCAACGACACGCAATACCCGTGCCGGGCGCGAACTGAGCACGTAAATACGGTCCGACAGCAAGATTGCCTCACGCACATCATGAGTGATAAAGAGGACGCTCGAATGAAAGGTCTGCCAGACGTCGAGCAACCACATCTGGAGCGAAAGCCGGGTAAGCGCATCTAGCGCTCCGAATGGTTCATCCAGTAATAAAAATGAGGAGTTGAACAGCACTGTGCGGAGCAGCGCCACCCGCTGCCGCATTCCACCCGAGAGTGTCGCCGGATAATGTTGGGCAAAATCGGCTAGCCCGAAACGTTTGAGCAGTTCGTGAGCCTGGAATTCTGCTTTTTTGCGTGGGACACGACGCACATCCAAACCCAACATGACATTCTCAACGACGGTGCGCCAGGGCAAGAGAAGTGGCTGTTGAGGCATATAAGCAGCTTTCCCAGCGCGCGTTCCTTGAGCATCACCATCAATGGCAACTATACCTTCGCTGGGCTGATCCACCCCCGCAACGATATTAAAAAGTGTACTCTTGCCACAACCACTTGGTCCGATGACCGTCACAAATTCACCGTTATTGACGACCAGGTCGATCGATGCAAGGGTATCCAGGGTTTGTCGTCCATCGCGAAAGATCTTAGAGACTCCCTGTACCAATAGTTTGGGAGGTTCCATATTCCTCACCTCCAGATAGATTCCAATTCCGCTTTGAGCAAACACAACAAAAAAACCGCAATCCCGATATGGAGGATTGCGGTCTTGTAAGTACTGCTCACTGGAAAACTATTGGACAGACCGTGTGCCGCTTCCCTCCGCTGG